>CAIZGQ010000135.1 GCA_903932565.1 uncultured Hyphomicrobiales bacterium | reverse complement strand
CAAATTGATGAAGCTATTCAGCAATTGCGGGCAGCCGCAGATCAGCTCGGCGCATCCGCAAGTGCCGCGGCGTCGATGTCCGCGCAAGCTGTGATCGCGGCCTGACACAGGTAGAATTTGGAGATCGTTCTTCAAAGATCCGCCTGAACACGCTAGGGAGCCGACGTCCGCGTCGGCCCAATTTTGAAAGATCGGCGCAGTTTGCCGATACGCTTGCCGTGTCATCCCGCAACGGCCCATTGGCACCGCAGGCAGGCGGTCCCCCGAAAGTGCGGCGCGTCGCGCTCCGCGCAGAGCAGGGGCTGAAAGCGCCAGGGCGTCTGGTCGCACGCTCCCCCAACGTGATAGGACAGCTCGCGGTCGCAAGCTCGTCGTCACAGGCCGCGCATCACATGTTTTAGGTCGCAGCTGTGGCCGCGCTCAGAAACGATGTCATGTCGGGACCTGTTTGATGTCGTCCATTCCACAAGAAGCCTCGCTCGGTCCCCAAGCGCCAAACAGCGCTGCGCACGACGTCTCTTTCGCCGAAGCGCGTCAGGTGTGGTGGCGTATTGCGCTGTTGAGTTTCGGTGGACCGGCCGGGCAGATCGCCGTGATGCACCGCATCCTTGTGGACGAAAAAGGCTGGGTGTCTGAGGCGCGATTTCTCCATGCCTTGAACTACTGCATGTTGTTGCCGGGCCCCGAAGCCCAGCAGCTTGCCACCTACATCGGCTGGCTGATGCATCGCACGCGCGGGGGCCTGCTGGCGGGCGGCCTGTTTATCTTGCCTGGTGCTGTGGCAATCATGGCGCTGAGCATCGTCTACGCACTGTTTGGAAAAACGCTTGTCGTGGCAGGGCTTTTCTTTGGCCTGAAAGCGGCGGTTCTTGCCATTGTGTTGCAGGCCGTCCTTCGCGTCGGGGCACGCGCGTTGAAAAATAATGTCCGGCGATGTGTTGCAGCGCTCTCGTTTGTCGGGATCTTTTTTCTCAATCTTCCCTTTCCGCTGATTGTTTTGAGCGCTGGCCTTGCGGGATTTTTCGCACAGCGTGCGGGATCAACGGCGTTTGAGGGCGGTGCCGCCCATAACGGAAAAGGTGATGGCAGTGCCGGTGCTGCTGACGACGAAGACACCAGTTTGCTTGGCGCAGGAACGCCCAGCCATGCCCGAACGACCACCCGACTTACGTTGCGCACCGCTCTTGTCTGGGGCGCTGTCTGGCTGACGCCGGTCGTCGGCCTTGTGATCGGTCTGGGTGCAGATCACGTGCTCAGCAAGATTGCACTGTTCTTTTCGCAGATGGCCGTCGTGACCTTTGGCGGCGCTTACGCGGTGCTGGCTTATGTGGCGCAGCGCGCTGTTGAGGGATTTGGATGGCTCTCGCCGGCTGAAATGCTGGATGGTCTGGGCATGGCCGAGACAACACCCGGGCCTTTGATCATGGTGCTGCAATTTGTGGGCTTCATGGCCGGCTTTCGCGGGCAGGGTAGCATCGCCCCGCTGGTGTCGGGAATTCTGGGCGGCCTTATTGCAACGTGGGTCACCTTCGCGCCGTGTTTTCTGTGGATCTTCGTTGGCGGTCCCTATGTGGAAGCGCTGCGCGGCAATCGAGCGCTGAGTGCAGCTTTGTCGGCCATTACGGCTGCAATCGTTGGCGTCATCCTCAACTTATCGATCTGGTTTTCAGTGCACACCATATTTCGGTCTACAATGTCATGGCATTGGAACATGTTGCTTTGGGGCACACCGCCCTGGTCCATGGGTTTTGATGCGCCAGTTCTTGCCTCGTTGGATCCCATGGCCGCGCTGCTTTGCGTTGCGGCTTTGATCGCCATCTTTAAGCTGCGGGCCAGCGTTTTTCTGACGTTGGGTGTGTGTGCGGCGGCGGGCCTGTTGATGCAGATCACGGGTTTGCTTGTTTAAATTTTAGACCTGCTCTCAGGCGCGTCGGTCTCCAAAGAAATGGTTTTTCGCACGATGAACGCCGACATGATGTCCCTGGGTCTGCAACTGCTTGAGATCATCTGGATCAACATTCTCCTCTCGGGCGACAATGCGGTTGTGATCGCGCTGGCCTGCCGGTCCTTGCCGCCGGAGCGGCGTCAGGCTGGCATTCTGCTGGGCGCGGGGGCTGCGGTTGGACTGCGAGTGATTTTTACGGCGATGGTGGTCACGCTGCTCGCCCTGCCGTGGCTGAAGCTTGGTGGTGGCATTTTGCTGCTGGGTATCGCCATCAATCTGGTGAAAGACGACAGCGACGAACACGATGTGGCGGCTGCGCCGACAATCTGGGGTGCCGTGCGTGTCATTGCCATCGCTGACCTTGTGATGTCGCTCGACAACGTCATTGCCATTGCCGCCGCAGCCAAGGGCTCCTACGGGCTGATCATCTTTGGCTTGCTCATCTCCGTGCCGCTGATCGTGTTTGGCGCGAGCATCGTGATGGCAGGTCTGACCCGCT
>CAIZGQ010000134.1 GCA_903932565.1 uncultured Hyphomicrobiales bacterium | reverse complement strand
CATCCAGCCAGCCTTCGGCTACGAAGGCGATCCGATGCGCCTGCTGTTTGAAAAGGGCTTCTCCCCGACGCATTCATTTTCGGCATTCTACCGCTGGATGCGGGAAGATTTCGGCGCGCAGGCTGTGCTGCATTTTGGCACCCATGGCGCGCTCGAATTCATGCCCGGCAAGCAGACCGGTCTGTCGGAATCCTGCTGGCCCGATCGGCTCATTGGCGATCTGCCAAACTTCTACCTCTATGCGTCCAACAATCCGTCGGAAGGCACAATTGCCAAGCGCCGCGCGGCTGCAACCTTGATCAGCTATTTGACGCCGCCGGTTGCCTATGCCGGGCTTTACAAGGATCTCGTGGATCTGAAAGCCTCGCTTGATCGCTGGCGTCAGTCCGAGCCGGACGCCTATCGCGAGCGGGCCGACATGGCCGAACTCATCCAGGCGCAGGCCGCCCGGCTTGATCTTGCCAAGGAAGAGCCGCCGTTTGGTGCCGATGCG
This sequence comes from uncultured Hyphomicrobiales bacterium, assembly GCA_903932565.1. Classification (GTDB taxonomy): domain Bacteria; phylum Pseudomonadota; class Alphaproteobacteria; order Rhizobiales; family Beijerinckiaceae; genus Terripilifer. Next base: position 3,644 of record CAIZGQ010000134.1, on the reverse strand, counting down.
ACAGCCATTATTTCAAAGCTGGGGGACGCAATCCTCGAGCTGGAATACACGCTGATCCCGCATGGCCTGCATATTGTCGGTGAGCCTTTGTCCCGCGATGAGCGCGTTGACATGCTCTCCGCTATGGCTGTCTCAAACCAGGGCCTCGAACTTGACCGCGCTCATGTGGGTCAACTTGTCGATGGTGTGGATTGCGATGCGATCACGTCCGATGTGGCCCAGCGCGATGTGTTGAAAGCCTTGGCCCCGTCCGCCGATCATCTCTCGCGCGATACGGAAATCGATGGGCTTCTGAAGGCGCTTGATGGCCGCTATATTGCGCCAGCCCCGGGTGGCGATTTGCTGCGCACGCCGGACGTTTTGCCCACGGGCCGCAATCTGCATGGCTTTGATCCCTTCCGCATACCCAGCGCCTATGCGGTGCAGGATGGCGCAAAACAGGCGCTGCGCCTGCTCGATCGTCACATGGCGGATGGCAATCCGTTGCCGGAAACGATTGCGCTCGTGTTGTGGGGCACCGACAATCTCAAGACCGAAGGCGCACCCATTGCGCAGGCGCTTGAACTGATGGGCGCCACACCGCGCTTTGATTCCTACGGGCGTCTCGCAGGTGCAAGCCTCACACCGCTCGATCAGCTCTCACATCCGCGCATCGATGTGGTGATTTCACTGTCCGGCATTTTCCGGGATCTGCTGCCACTGCAAATCAAGCTCCTTGCAGAAGCCGCCTTCATGGCCGCGTCCGCCGATGAGCCGCTGGAGCAGAACTTCATTCGCAAGCATGCGCTGGATTTCATCGCCAAGCATGGCGGCGACATGGAGACCGCCTCACTGCGCGTGTTCGGCAATGCCGATGGCGCGTACGGCTCGAACGTCAACAACCTGATCGAAAGCGGTCGCTGGGAAGACGAGGACGAGTTGGCGGAAACCTATACGCGGCGCAAGGGCTTTGCCTATGGTGTCGCCGGTCGGCCGATGCAGAAACCCGAACTGCTGCAGCATGTGTTGAGCGGTGTCGACCTTGCCTACCAGAATCTCGACTCGGTCGAATTGGGTGTGACAACCGTCGACAATTACTTCGACACATTGGGTGGTGTGAGCCGCGCGGTGAAACGCGCCAAGGGCACGGTCGCTCCGGTTTACATCGGCGATCAGACCAAGGGCGACGGCGTCGTGCGCACGCTGAAAGAGCAAGTGGCGCTTGAGACTCGCACGCGCATGCTCAATCCCAAATGGTACGAGGGCATGCTGAAGCATGGCTACGAGGGCGTGCGCCAGATTGAAACGCACGTCACCAACACGATGGGCTGGTCAGCCACCACGGGTCAGGTTGATCCCTGGGTTTACCAGCGCCTGACGCAGACTTTTGTTTTGGATGCTGAAATGCGCGAGCGCCTTGCAACGCTCAACCCGACCGCGTCCGCCAAAATCGCCAACCGCCTGATCGAAGCGCATGAGCGCGGATATTGGACCCCGGATGACGACATCCTGAACGCACTTCATAACGCCGGCGATGAGCTGGAAGACCGCCTTGAGGGCGTTGCCACGGAGATAGCAGCATGAATATTGCCACACGGCCAGGCCAGCCCGTCGGTTCGGTTCAAGTCGAGCTCGACCCCAATGTGCAAATTGGAACTGCCAAGGTTTTTGCTGTTTACGGCAAGGGCGGCATTGGCAAGAGCACAACGTCCTCCAACCTCTCCGTCGCCTTTTCCAAAATGGGAAAACGCGTTCTGCAGATTGGGTGTGATCCCAAACACGATTCGACCTTCACGCTGACCAAGCGCCTCGCCCCCACCGTGATCGATGCGCTGGAAGCCGTGCAGTTCCATTCCGAAGAATTGCGCGTCGAGGACTTTGTTGCCGTTGGCTACAATGGCGTGATGTGCGTTGAAGCTGGTGGACCGCCGGCTGGCACCGGCTGCGGCGGCTATGTCGTCGGCCAGACTGTGAAGCTTTTGAAAGAACATCGGCTGCTCGACGACACCGATGTCGTGATCTTCGACGTTCTCGGCGACGTGGTGTGCGGCGGCTTTGCCTCACCGCTCCAGCATGCCGGCCGCGCGCTCATCGTCACGGCGAATGATTTTGACTCGATCTTCGCCATGAACCGCATTGTTGCGGCAATTGCAGCAAAAGCGAAAAACTATCCCGTGCGGCTTGGTGGCGTGATCGCCAACCGCAGCGCTGCGACAGACGAAATCGACCGGTACAATGCAGCGGTTGGTCTGAAAACCATCGCGCATTTCCCCGATCTCGATATCGTGCGCCGCAGCCGCCTGAAGAAATCAACGTTGTTTGAGATGGACAGCTCGCCCGAGCTTGAAGCGGTGAAAAACTCCTACATGGAAATGGCTGATCGCCTCTGGCACGGCTTTGAGCCCTATGTGGCGCAGCCCATGAAAGACCGCGATCTTTTCGAGTTTCTGGGATTCGATTGATGCCAAGCAACAGCTACATCGCGCGCCGCGGCGAACTTGAAACTTACTTTGACCGCACCGCTGTCAAAGCCTGGGAACGCCTGACATCGGATGCCCCGGTCGGGCGCGTGCGGGCGATGGTGCGCGCGGGTCGCGACACCATGCGCAGCACCTTGCTGTCCTGGCTGCCGGACGATATGCGCGGCCTGCGCCTTCTCGATGCAGGTTGCGGCACAGGCGCCTTGTCGGTTGAAGCGGCGCGTCGCGGTGCGGATGTTGTCGCCATCGATATTTCGCCGACGCTTGTCGGTCTCGCACAAGAGCGTGCGCCGCGTGATTTTGGTCGCGGCGGACGCATCACGTTTGAAGTCGGCGACTTTCTCGATGCACGTCTTGGCAGCTTTGATCACATCGTTGCCATGGATTCGCTGATTCATTATCGCGGTCCCGACATTGCCAAGACGCTGGCCGCACTCGCCAGTCGCACGCATGGGTCGATAGTGTTCACCATCGCGCCGCAAACACCCCTGCTGATGGTGGCGCTCGGCGTGGGACGCCTGTTTCCGCGTGGTGATCGCTCCCCGGCGATCGAGCCCATCGCGCAGAAAACCTTGGCGCGCTTGATCGCGCAGCAGCCTGAATTGCAGGACCACAAGATCCAGCGCAGCCATCGCGTCAGCGGTGGGTTTTATGTGTCCGAGGCTTTGGAGGTCAGCCGCGCATGAGCAGTCCCCGCGCCATGATGATCAAGGGCTTGATGAAGTTTAGCCCGAATCTGCTGCCGTTTGCGGACGCAGGCTCGGCCGAATTGCCCCTGTCGCGCGTGTTACGCTTGTCGCTGTTCCAGATTACCGTCGGCATGGCGGCTGTGTTGCTGATCGGCACGCTCAACCGCGTGATGATCGTTGAGCTCAATGTGCCCTCATGGATTGTCGCGTTGATGCTGGCATTGCCGTTGCTCTTTGCGCCGTTCCGCACGTTGGTGGGTTTCAAGTCGGACAATCATCGCTCCGTGCTCGGCTGGCGACGCGTTCCCTTCATTTGGCTTGGCACGATGCTGCAATTCGGCGGCCTCGCGATTATGCCGTTTGCGCTTCTCATTCTCTCCGGCGACACGACAGGCCCGATCATTGTGGGCCAGATCGCAGCGGCACTTGCGTTTCTTTTGGTTGGTGCCGGTCTTCATACGGTCCAGACAGTTGGTCTCGCGCTCGCAACCGACCT
>CAIZGQ010000133.1 GCA_903932565.1 uncultured Hyphomicrobiales bacterium | reverse complement strand
CTGCGCTGCTGGCAGTGGAAAGGGTCAACTCGGCCATTTCGCTCTCTGATCGTGTAGGTTGTGGGAACCGATCGATGCCACCGATGCCACCACGGCGACGTCGCAAGCCACGGCCCTGCCGAAATTTGTCAGAATCTGTGTCAACATGGGCGAAGATTACGTGGGAAAAATTCCCTTGTCAAGAAAACCCGAGCCCCCGAGGCACCTGAATTGAGAATAGCCCAATTCTCGTTTCCTCACTAAAAATAATTACTTATCACCCCATTTCCCGTTTCTTCACTGCTTCACGGTTGATCCATTGGTTATGCCCGCATCCGATTCCAGTTCCGCCAACACCCTCTACAGCATCCTGATCTACACCGTCCCGGCGGTCGTGACCTACGGCATCTACCTGCGTGGCCGCCGCAAGCGTGAAATCGAAGCCACCGAAGTCTGGACCGAGGCGGTCGACACCGGCATGACGGAGCCTCCCTCCTTGCACCCCGTGGTCAATCTCGAGGGGTGCATTTGCGCCGCAGCATGCGTCACGGCCTGTCCCGAGGGCGCGATTGGCATCATTGACGGCAAGGCCCATCTGGTGAACCCCGCCCACTGCATCGGCCACGGGGTTTGCCTGCCGGCCTGCCCCGTCGATGCCATCAAGCTGGTGTTCGGAACCGAAAAACGCGGCATCGACATCCCCACCGTCACCGGTGAATTCGAGTCCAACGTGCCCGGCATCTTCATTGCCGGGGAACTCGGCGGCATGGGGCTGATCCGCAAGGCTGCCGAGCAGGGCAAGCAGGCGATGATGAACATGGTCAAGCGCTCCGGAAAGTCGCGGCCGGGCCAGCGTGACGTGGTCATCGTCGGTTGCGGGCCGGCCGGTATCGGGGCAGGCCTTGCTGCGCTGGACAAGAAGCTCGACTACGTGATCCTGGAGCAGGAAGACAACCTCGGCGGCGCCGTCTACCACTATCCGCGCAACAAGATTGCGATGACGGCCCCGATCAACCTGCCCATCGTCGGCAAGGTGCAGTTCAAGGAAGTCCAGAAGGAAAAGCTGCTCGAGTTCTGGCAGACCGAGGTGATGGACAAGACCAAGCTCGAGGTGCAGTTCCGCACGCGCATGGAAAAGATCGAACGCGATCCGGCCGGCGGATTCATCGTGCACGCCAGCAGCGGGCCCATCCCGACACGCATGATCCTGCTCGCCATCGGGCGGCGCGGCACTCCGCGCAAGCTCGACGTGCCCGGCGAGGATCAGTCCAAGGTGGTCTACCGGCTGATCGATCCGGCGCAGTACCGCGGCCAGCACGTCACCGTCGTCGGCGGCGGCGACAGTGCACTGGAAGCGGCCATAGCCCTGTCCGAGGAGGACGCCACCACCGTCACCCTGTCCTACCGCAGCGAGGCTTTCAGCCGGGTTAAGGAAAAGAACCGCCAGCGCCTCAAGGAGCAGCAGGAAAAGGGCCGCTTGCGCGTCGAACTCAAGTCAAAGGTGCTGGAGATCCACCGCAACCACTTGAGCTTCCAGTCCACCGCGGGCAAGGAAGACCTGCCCAACGATGTGATCATCATCTGCGCGGGCGGCATCCTGCCCACCGGCCTGCTG
>CAIZGQ010000132.1 GCA_903932565.1 uncultured Hyphomicrobiales bacterium | reverse complement strand
GAGTTCATGGACCACCCGGCGTCAAAACTGCTGCGTTGCGACGCGCTTTTTGGCAGAAATCCCGTCTTGAAAGCCGTGGCGCAAGTGTCCATCTCTTGATCAACCGGCGCACCCAAGACAACCAAGATGGGTGCGCTTCTCTCTCCAACCGCCGGGGGTGCCTTCTTCAAAGGGCCCTAAGGCAAAGTCCCCCGCTCCAGCTCCCGTTTCCCGAATCGGCACGAATCGTGCTTTTTTGAGAATCGTTTCGGGAGATCGGGCGGGTGCCTTGCTCCAGTTTGTCGACACAGTGATCAGCGTGGCTAAACGAATGTGTTCGTCGCGTTTCTAACGGTGGCGTTCGTGGGGCGATCTCAGACAGGATTTAAGAAAATGACAGCGAAGCGCGTGCCCGCCGTTCCCGGAAGCATCGAGAGCTACCCCGTCCTCCCGCTTCGGGACATTGTTGTATTTCCGCACATGATTGTTCCGCTCTTTGTTGGGCGCGAAAAGTCGATCCGTGCGCTCGAGGAAGTGATGAAGAATGACAAGTTCATTCTTCTCGCCACGCAGATGAATGCCGCGGATGATGATCCTGCCACCAATGCGATCTTCAAGGTCGGCACGTTGGCGACAGTGCTGCAGCTTCTGAAGCTTCCGGATGGCACCGTGAAGGTGCTCGTTGAGGGTGTGTCCCGCGCCAAGGTGCGCGGCTATTCTCGCACGGATGATTATTATGAGGCCGATGCCGAGGCGATTTCCGACGACGCAGCCGACAAGGTTGAAGTCGAGGCTTTGTCACGCTCTGTCGTGTCCGAGTTCGAAGGCTATGTGAAGCTGAACAAGAAGATCTCGCCGGAAGTCGTGGCGGCTGTCACCCAGATCGAGGAATTCTCGAAGCTGGCGGACACCATCGCCTCGCATCTTGCAGTGAAGATTTCTGACAAGCAGGCCATCCTGGAGATGGGCTCTGTCGCCAAGCGCCTGGAAAAGTGTCTGGCGCTCATGGAGAGCGAAATCTCGGTTCTGCAGGTTGAGAAGCGCATCCGCACGCGCGTCAAGCGCCAGATGGAGAAGACCCAGCGCGAGTACTATCTCAACGAGCAGATGAAGGCGATCCAGAAGGAACTCGGCGACGAGGACGGCAAGGACGACATCGCCGAGATCGAAGAGCGCATCAAGACAACCAAGTTGTCGAAGGAAGCTCGCGACAAGGCGACTGCCGAAGTCAAAAAGCTGCGGCAGATGTCGCCGATGTCGGCGGAAGCCACTGTCGTGCGCAACTATCTCGACTGGGTTCTGTCGATCCCATGGGGCAAGAAGTCCAAGGTGAAGAAGGACCTTCCGCTGGCGGAAGAGATCCTGAACATGGATCACCATGGGCTGGAGAAGGTGAAGGAGCGTATTCTGGAGTATTTGGCCGTGCAGCAGCGCGCCAACAAGCTCACGGGTCCGATCCTCTGCCTCGTTGGTCCTCCGGGTGTCGGCAAGACCTCGCTTGGCAAGTCCATCGCGAAGGCGACGGGCCGTGAATTCGTGCGCATGTCGCTGGGCGGTGTGCGCGACGAGGCGGAAATCCGTGGCCATCGTCGGACCTATATCGGGTCGATGCCGGGCAAGATCATCCAGTCGATGCGCAAGGCGAAGTCCTCAAACCCGCTCTTCCTGCTCGATGAAATCGACAAGATGGGCATGGACTTCCGTGGTGATCCCTCGTCAGCGCTTCTCGAGGTTCTCGATCCCGAGCAGAACACGTCCTTCAATGATCACTATCTGGAGGTCGATTACGATCTCTCGAATGTGATGTTTGTGACCACCGCCAATACGCTGAACATCCCTGCGCCCCTCATGGACCGCATGGAGATCATTCGGATTGCCGGTTACACGGAAGACGAGAAGCTTGAAATCGCCAAGAAGCATCTGATCCCGGCAGCCGTGCACAAGCACGGTCTGTCGCCGACAGAATGGATGATTGACGACGAAGCCATGCTGACGTTGATCCGCCGTTACACGCGGGAAGCCGGTGTGCGTAATCTTGAACGCGAGATCTCAAACCTCGTGCGCAAGGCCGTTCGCGAAATCCTGAGCACCAAGAAGAAGAAGGTCAGCGTGTCTGCGGAGAACATCGAGCACTATCTCGGTGTGCCCAAGTACCGCTATGGCCAGGCTGAACTTGAAGATCAGGTTGGCGTGGTGACGGGTCTGGCATGGACCGAAGTGGGCGGCGAGTTGCTGACCATTGAAGGCGTGATGATGCCCGGCCGTGGCCGCATGACTGTGACGGGCAACCTCAAAGAGGTGATGAAGGAGTCAATCTCCGCTGCGGCGTCCTACGTCCGCTCGCGTGCGGTTGATTTCGGCCTCGAGCCGCCATTGTTTGATCGTCGCGACATCCATGTGCACGTGCCAGAAGGCGCGACGCCCAAGGATGGCCCGTCGGCCGGCATTGCCATGGCGACCACCATTGTCTCGATCATGACCGGGATTCCGATCCGGGCTGATCTGGCGATGACGGGCGAGGTGACGCTCCGCGGTCGCGTCCTGCCGATTGGCGGCTTGAAGGAAAAGCTGCTGGCGGCCCTGCGCGGTGGACTGAAGAAGGTCCTTATTCCGGAAGAAAACGCGAAAGATCTCGCGGATATTCCGGCGGCCGTGAAGAATGGTCTTGAGATTGTGCCGGTCTCGCGGATGGAGGAAGTGCTCAAGCACGCCCTGGTCCGCCAGCCGCAGCCGATTGAGTGGCAGGAAGAGCCGAAGGCTGCCGCCAAGGCCGCTGCTGCTCTGAGTGCCGAGGATGATGCAGCGGGTGTTGTTGCCCACTAACTCATCCGTTGATCTGAACAGAAATTGCCGCCGGGCCTTCAAATCCGGCGGCTTTTTTACGTCTGGCATCTCGCAGACATCTTGCAGACATCTTACAGACTTGCGTCCGCACGCTGCCTGCCGATACAAGAGATGAGGTTGGAACGGGCGGTTAGCTCAGTTGGTAGAGCGCCTGCTTTACACGCAGGATGTCGGGGGTTCGAGTCCCTCACCGCCCACCAGAATGCCAGTCCGTGGGCGCGTGGTTGAAGACAGTCAGGTGGGTCCGATGCATGTCGTGATGAAGCGCCTCTCGGACCTCGTTTCGCCGCAACGCCGGCCGCACGCCGTTCAAACCGCAGCGCGCATATTGGCTGCAGCCTTCGCCATTAGCCTCTTAGCTGGCACCTCCCTGGCGCGCGCCGATGACATGGCGTTCAAGCTTGTCGCGCTGTCAGACCCGCAGGCCTGTCGCTCCGCCACCAAATGCGTTGATGTCATCGTCGCTGATGGCGAGATCGTCGATGCGACACCCCAGGCTTTCATGAGCTTTCTCGCCAAAAGCATGGACGACAACCGATTGCGCACGGTGGTGTTTATCAATTCGCCGGGCGGCAAAGTTGTCGCGTCCATGCAGCTTGGCCAGAT
>CAIZGQ010000131.1 GCA_903932565.1 uncultured Hyphomicrobiales bacterium | reverse complement strand
GTGGTGGTCTTGGCGACGACGCATCGGCAGGCTAAGCCGATGCATCAAGACCCATTCCAAAACATGTCGTAACAGGCCCTTCGTGTGAGCAGACTTTACCCCGAGAGGCCAATTCTGGCGGCCAGTGCTGCAGTGTTTCGCGACGGGCGTGTCCTGCTCGCGACCCGCATAGCACCCCCGCGCGAGGGCGCGTTTTCGTTGCCCGGCGGCGTGGTGGAGGTGGGCGAAAGCCTCGCGGATGCAGCCCGGCGTGAAGTCTTGGAAGAAACTGGCGTTGTGGCTGATATTGTTGGGTTTATTGGACACAACGAGGTGATTGAGCGGGACGACGCAGGTCGCATCGTGCGCCATTTCGTTGTGGCCGCCTTTGCAGCCCAATGGGTGAGTGGCGAGGGCCAGCCAGGTCCGGAAGCCGGGCGGGTCGTCTGGGCGGACGCTGCCATGATTGCCGACTTTGAGTTGACACCGGGCCTTCGCCCCATGCTGGACAGCGCACGCACCTTGCTGGCGGCGCACTCATGAGGACTTTGCCATCAGTCTATGTGCTGCTCTGCCTCGCCGTAACGCTGACGGGAGCAGGCGGGCCCGCATCTGCACAATCGCGTCCCTCGTTCCTGTTTCCCTGGCAAACCCCAGAACCGCCACCCGCACCAGCTCCACCGCCTGCCAAGCCCCGGCCTGCGCCCCGGGCACCAGCGCCCGTCCCGCAAGCCGCAGCGCCTCAGCCGACAGCGCCTCAGCCAGCACCAGGCGCTTCCGCTGTGCCAGAGCCCACTGTGCCTTATGAGCAGTCGCTGCTTCGATTATCGGAAGTCATGGGGGCTTTGTCTTATCTGCGCGACCTTTGCGGCCAAAAGGACGGCAGCGACTGGCGCGCCAAGATGGTCGGTCTGATTGAAGCAGAGGGAGTCACGGACCGTCGCCGCGAGCGATTGGCGGGGGCCTATAATCGTGGTTACCACGATTATGAAACGACCTACCGCGTCTGCACCGACAATGCGCGGGCCGTGATCGCGCGGTACATCGACGAGGGCGGGCGGCTTGCCCACGACATCACAAACCGTTTCGGCGGCGGCTGACGTAGCGGTCGCTGGCGCTTCAAAATCAGCACCGTTAACCTTTTTTAAAGCCGCGGCTCGCCGTGCGGCTCATGTCCGATTATGAAGTTGGTTATGCACGGTTTGCTTCCGCCCAATCTTGAAGAATTCGCCGCCGCCGAGGAGCGCCGCGAGGCCCTCGGCTTTGTGACCGAAGCCTTTGCCGAGGCTGTCCTGGCTGGTGTGGAGGGCACATGCTTTGCGCATGCAGCGATTGCCATGGCACTGCAGGAACTTGTCGAGACATTTGGCGAAGAACAGGTTGCGGCGTTTGCCAATGGGCTCACCGAGCGTATCCGCCTTGGTGAATTCTCATTGCGCAGTCGGCACTGATCTCAAAGCGCCGCTTCAGTTGGCAAGCCAGCCCATGGCAACGCTGGCCAGCAGCAACACGCCGATAGCGCCGCGGTAGATCACGAAGGGCCAGGCCGAAAAGCGCTCAAGAACGCGCAGGAGGGTCCAGATCGCCACGAACGCGGACAGCGATCCGACAACCAGCCCAACGGCAAGAATCGACCATCCGTGCGCATCGAGATGCGCCTTGTAGAGGTCGTAGAATTCCTTCAGTCCGGCAAGTGCAATCGCGGGCAGGCCGAGCAGGAAGGAAAAGCGGGCAGCCTCTTCGCGCTTCAGGCCAATCCAGAGGGCGGCCGTCAGCGTCGAGCCAGAGCGCGAGACACCCGGGATCAGGGCGCCGACCTGCGCGAGGCCGACAATCATCGCATCCAGCAGGGACACGTGATCCATGGTGCGTCGATGGCTGGCGATGCGCTCCGCAATGCCCAGCAAAACAGCCATCACAACGCTCGACAACCCGATGACAACGAGGCTTCGCAACGGCGACCCGCAGGCGTTCAGCGTCTTTGACAGCGCCAGACCAGCAATCGCAATCGGGAGCGTGGCAAGCCCGATCCAGATGACAAACCGGAAGCTCCAATCATCGAAATCGCGGCGTTTCACGGCGGAGAGTGCGCCAACCGCAAGGCCTTGGATGTCACTCCAGAAATACGTGACGACGCCCACCAGCGCTGCCATCTGCATGGCGGCCGAGAAGGCCGAGCCCGGGTCCTGCCAGCCAAGCACGGCGGGCACGATGCGCATGTGGGCTGTGGAGGAAATCGGCAGCAGCTCTGTGATGCCCTGCACAAGGCCCAGGAACGCCACTTTGCCGTAACCCAGCGTTACGAACCCGGTATCGAGTCCTTCGGTACAGGCGTTCGCCATGCTCGCAACCCTCTGCTCGTTGTCTGGCAGGTCCACGACTCATCCGCGCTGAGATTCGCTGGATCAGTCGACCTCCTTGTTCCAGAGCCGGGCAATGAGATCAACCCGTTGCGGCCTTCTCAACAATCCTGACCACATCCGCCATGATGCTGTTGAGCTCGTAATCCTTTGGCGTGTAGACGG
>CAIZGQ010000130.1 GCA_903932565.1 uncultured Hyphomicrobiales bacterium | reverse complement strand
TGCCCTGCCTGGACATTCGACGCGGTGTTCACAGTCACAGTCACATTCACACCCTCCCTATCACTAGAGGGCATGCGGGTGGTTGGTACTTGCTGATAGGTTAGTACCTACTGCCGCGCGCGACCCGTACCGCGAGGCTCACATGATCCGCTATTTCGTCCCGAAGAAGCTGTCCGCCAGAAAACGCGCTCACCTGTGGACCGGGCGAGAGACGGTCTGCCGGCTGTCTTCAACCGGAGGCCTAAACCCTAGCCGCTACATGGTCGCTGACGACGCAGGCGAGCGCGAGATCTGCCTGATGTGCGAAACAGTGTTTGCCAAGGACAAGCGCAAGGTGGTTCACTCGAACCCAAGGCGTGTCACTTGGGGGAATAGCTGGGACGCTCTCGATTAGCTACTCACCTCTCAGTCGCCCCCCCCCCAGCTCTAGCTTGATTCGGGAACAGCAGATCCATCGTCTGCTTTATCCTGTCGACCTCTTCCTGCTGGCGGCCTTCAAAGTATTTGGTCGCCCAGCAGTCGTCTGGGTGGCGATAAATCCCCTCATAGCCTGCGTTGAAGAAGTCTCTCAAGACGTTGTGCCATTTGACGCCAGGGGCCGTCCCGTCGAGCCAGCGGGAAATTTGACCTTTGTCAGCTCCCGTCTGCCTCGACAGTTCGGCCGCCGTGATCTGCCGCCTTTCCATCCACTCCCGTAGGTAGTGCGGTCGTCGTGGCTGTTTCGTTGTGTGGATCGATTCTCCCATTGTGCAACTCCTAGGTCCGAACTGACCGGCGTATCGCTCTGTTACTGTGAGCATTTTACCATCCTACTATATGCAGCATAATTGCTGACTGTGCAACTATCGTGACCTACATCTAGTGCTGCGTCACGCTTCGGCATCTACCCACGAACAGATGGCCAACTATTTTTCTAACTACGCATTGACAAAAGTTGCTAGTGATGCAACTATCCTAGTTATGACAAAGCCCGATCTCAAAGCCCTTCTCGCCAAGCGCGGCCTTCGCCTGATTGACCTCGCGACGCACCTCGGCATCGACAAGAGCGCTGTGACCCGCTGGCACTACCGGCAGGTTCCGGCCGACCGCGTGCTGCAGGTCGAGCGGGCTACAGGCATCAAGCGCAAGCTTCTCCGTCCCGATCTCTATCTGTGAGGCCCGACATGCAGTCCTACACCCCCACCGACATCATGCTCGCCCGCATTCAGACGCTGATCTCGCTCGGCTACGACCGCGAGGAAGCCGCGAGCGTGGTGGCGGAAACCTATTCACCATTTCGGCAAGTAGATGCAGCGCTAGGAGTTGGTCCCGAATGCTGCGCCAATCTGCAAGCTGAAAGCACGAGCCGCTGCCATGGCTCGTTTGACGGGGAGGCGCGTCGATTAGTTCGCGCCTCCTCGAAGCTCATCGAAGTTCGCCCGCCGGTGCGTTAACCGGCCCTCCCTGAAAACTTAGCCCGGCGCTTCGGCGTCGGGCGCTTTTCTGGATGCACATGTCGATAGTCCTTCGCATAGCAAAACCCTTCTCAGCGAACGCCATGTATAGGTCATTCAGCTACGGGAAGACCGGCAGGCTATCGACGATCAAAAGCAAGGATTACCGCGACTGGCAGGCTCGCGCGCTCGGTCTGATTTCCAGCCAGCGTTGGCGTCCCGTTGAAGGCCCGTTTGGCCTGCGGATCGAGCTGCCGAAGGGCACGCGCCAAGACCTCGATAACACCGTGAAAGCCACGGCTGATGTTCTACGCGCTGCCGGCGTGATCGTGGACGACAGCCCGAAATACATGCGCCGCCTCGAGGTCTTCATTGGCGGCAACGACTTCACCACCCTGACCATCACGCCACTGGAGGACGACAATGATCTGGACCGATCGGGAACGGAACGCGCTCTTTAACCTGCAGAGCCGCGGCAAGAGCATGGACGCATGCG
>CAIZGQ010000129.1 GCA_903932565.1 uncultured Hyphomicrobiales bacterium | reverse complement strand
TTTGTTGGTGTGACCAGCCATCGTGGACGCCTCTCCCAAGCGCGTGTCGCGAGCGTTTCCCAACCGTCAGACGGCCGCCGTCGCCGGTTTACGCTCCGCAATTAAGCGCACTATAATGCAGAAAACGGGGGCGTCCAGTCCTTCACGGACATTTTATGCATTTTTTTTCATGTTGTGCGATGGGGCGACGTCGAACGCCGTGAGCGCCTGCGCAGCACACCACGCCTTCAGGTCGGAGGCAGGCGCAGGGCGGCCGGCCTTCATCTCGGCTGCGGCGGCCTCCACCTTGATCAGGAGTGTCGCTGGATCGAGGCCACAGCAAGCGTCTGCCTTGAAGGCGCGGATGCCACGCAGGATCACCACCACCTCATCCAGAAGCCGTGCGGCGGCTGAGGGGCGGCGCATCTCGATCTTCAGCAGCGCGTTGGCGAGCTGGATGACAGCCCGGATCATGTCGCGGGACGCAGATTGTGGCGGCAACGCGTGCCAGACCGGCTCCAGAAGCTCGTGAGCCTCCCAGTGGAAATCATTCTGGATAAGCGACACAGCAAGCCGCACGCGCGTGGCGCTGTCGTCGGAAATAGCTGTCAGCCATGCATAATCTGGCTGATCCGTGCGGCCTGGAATATGCGGCCAGCGGGGCAAAGGGCTCGTCATGCGCGTTCAACATCTTGCAGAAAATTTGTCAGTGCAGCCAGCGTTGCGTCAGGCGCTTCGCGATGTGGCGTGTGGCGAATATCCGGCAACAACGTCACGCGAGGCTGACGGCGACCATGTTGCTGTGCGCATTCGATCTGTCGCACCGTGCCATATTGATCAAGCGCGCCTTGGATAATTTGCATCGGCACTTTGATCTTGGGCAGCAACGGCGTCAGGTCCCAGTGTCGAAACGCAGGATCAAGCCACGCATCATTCCAGCCACGAAATGCAACATCCACATGCCCGTGCCAGCGTGCAAGTTTTGTCCCAAGATCGGTGGTTTGGTAGGCGACGCGGGCGTCTTCAATGGCACTGATGGAGATGTCCTCTACGATAAAATGTGGGGCAATCAGGCTGATGCCCTTGACGCGCGGATCATCAAAGAGTCCGGCGTAAATTGCGGCAATGGACGCGCCATCCGAATGGCCGAGCAGGATGCCGTGTTGAAAATCGATTGTATCGAGGAGCTTTGGCAGCACGTCGCGCGCCTCGTCATGCATGTAGCTCAACGGGCGCGGCAGAGGAACGGGGCTCGAATGCCCATAGCCTGCGCGGGAGTAGACAAAGACGCGCGCACCCGTGGCGCTGGCCAGACGATCGGGAAAATCACCCCACAAGCCGACACACCCCAAGCCTTCATGCAGCATGACAATGCAGGACGCGTTGGATGTCGCGCCTTGTGCTGCAGGAATTTGGCGGTATTCAAGGTGCTGGCCCGCAATCTCGACAAAGCCTGCACCATCGGCCACGCCCATCACGCAAGCTCACGCAATTTGAAGCGCTGGATCTTGCCGGTCGCGGTTTTCGGCAAGGCATCCGTCACGACGATCCAGCGCGGATATTTCCACATGCCGATCGCTTTCTTCACATGATCCTTCAGCGCGTTTTCAAGGCCCGTGCCATCGACGCCGTCTTTGAGCACCACAAAAGCCTTCGGCTTCAAAAGCCCATCTTCATCTTCGCCGGGCACGACTGCGGCTTCCAGAATGGCGGGATGCGTTGTCAGCGCGCCTTCAACTTCAAATGGCGACACCCAAATACCGCTGACTTTGAACATGTCGTCCGCGCGCCCGCAATAGGTATAGCGGCCGTTTGCATCGCGAATGTATTTGTCACCGGTGCGCGTCCACTCACCCTGAAACGTGTTGCGGCTTTTCTCGCGCTGAGTCCAATAGCCATCGGCGGCTGTTGGCCCACGCACATACAACTCACCAATTTCGTGGTCAGCGACGGGCTTCATCTCGTCATCCAGCAAGCGAAGATCATAGCCCGGCACTGCGCGGCCTGATGTGCCGTAGGCGATGTCGCCGGGCGCATTGGACAAAAATATATGCAGCATTTCGGTTGAGCCAAGACCGTCGAGAATATCAACGCCAAAGCGCGTTTTCCAGGCTGTGCCGATGTGTTCGGGCAGCGCCTCCCCCGCTGAGGTGCAGATGCGCAGACGGGGTGAGCCAGCGTGCGTGGCGTGCGCCGTGTCGTGCAGCAGCGCGGCAAACAATGTGGGCACGCCGTAAAAGATGGTTGGCTGGTATTTTTCAAAAAACGCAAACACGGTTGCCGGTGTTGGGCGCCCTGGATTGAGGATTGTGGTAGCCCCAACGGCCATCGGGAAGGACAGGGAATTGCCGAGCCCATAAGCGAAGAACAACTTGGCGGCCGAGAACACGACATCATCTTCGCGAATGCCAAGCACCGGCTTTGCGTAAAGCTCTGCCGTCTGCATCGCGCTGCTATGCACATGCCGCGTGCCTTTTGGCGCGCCGGTGGAGCCTGAGGAATAGAGCCAGAAGGCAGGTTCGTCCGCTTTGGTGCGCGCGGTCTGAAACTCTGCGCTTTCACGGGATAATTCGGCGTGGAATTGAAGTGTGCCGGGCGGCGCGTCACCGCCTACGACTAGGACGTGTTGAAGATCCGGCAGCTGCGCAAGTGTTGTCTGCAGAATCGGCCACAATGCTTGCGATACGATCAGCACGCGGGCGCGGGAATCGTCCAGCATGTAACCGTATTGCTCGTTCGACAGCATGGTATTCAAGGGGATGGGCACGACGCCGGCACGCATGGCGCCCAGAAACGCAATAGGCAGATCAATTGTGTCAAGCATGACAAGTGCCACGCGGTCTTCCCGTCGCAGGCCCAGCCGCATCATGAGATTGGCAAAGCGGTTGGTCTGCGTCTGCAAGTCTGCATATGTCAGACTTGCCTCGGGATCGATGAACGCGAGCTTGTCGCCGCGGCCTTCCGTGACATTGCGATCGAGGAGATCGCTGCAGGCATTGTAGGTCGCAGATTTCGATTGGCTTGCCACAGCGTCTCTCCCCGGGAATATGTTTGTTTGCTTTGTTGTGCTGGCATCACATTCAGAAGAGGCGCGACCCTTCAGGGCTGCCCGGTGAATTCGATTGCACCATCTGGCAGCAGATAAAGAACGAACGCGGCGCCACCCGAGACAGTTGGGACATGCGCGGAGCCCGGCTCGTAAACATACCAGCCGCAAGTCATTCCGTCGAAAGCCGGCGTCCCGGAAATTGGCACAATGAACCCGATTTCCCCCTGCGGGTGGCGATGATGCGGGCCTTTGACGTCATCCATGCGCACCACATCCACCGAGCATCGCGCCGCGGCTCCGTGTGGCTTGATGGGACGACCAAAGGCAATGCCATTGGCGCTGCGCGGCATTAGCCAGCCCTCGTCAAATCCGGTGCGGATCAGCTCGGCGAGCCTCCGGCTGTCGGGCCCGGTGGCAGGGTATGTGGCATTGAGCCAGACTTGCAGATCCGCATCGAGAGGCTTGTCGCCGATGGCCAACGCGATGTGCCCGATGGCAGATGCGAAGGCTTCGCGCGTCGCGGCCAGGTCTCCGCCGCCACCTGATGCGTCAGCGGGAGCCCGTACCGGGGATGGCTGTGGCGCAAATGGTGCCCTGGCCGGCATGAGACATCTCCCCAAAAGCAATTATTGAATTATATTTCAAGAAACGAAGCCCAGAGGGGCGCTTGCTGTCAAGAGGTGCATGTATTATTTTTCGTAAATTGCGATTATCTTCAAGTGGCACGCGAATGAAGAAGACCGGGGCAGGGACCGTGGGCGATGACAACTCAACACACGAGCCAAACCATGACGATGGCAAGCAATCTGATGCGTCGGGTTTGCAGGACCCAAACAAGAGCGATACGAGCCGCGTGTTGGACGATGAGGACTTCCTGACAGCACTCGGGCACCGCGTCCGACGTAGCCGCGCTTTGCGGGGTATGTCGCGCAAGGTTTTGGCGCAGAACTCGGGCATTTCAGAGCGTTATATTGCCCAGCTCGAAGGCGGTCTGGGCAACGTATCGATCGTGCTGTTGCGC
This sequence comes from uncultured Hyphomicrobiales bacterium, assembly GCA_903932565.1. Lineage (GTDB taxonomy): Bacteria > Pseudomonadota > Alphaproteobacteria > Rhizobiales > Beijerinckiaceae > Terripilifer. The sequence goes on along the minus strand of CAIZGQ010000129.1, from coordinate 1,746 downwards.
CGATTGGCGAAGGCAACCGGTGTCTCGCTGGATGATTTTGTCCATGATGCACCGGCAGATTTTGCTGTGTTTCGGGATTTGCTGACCCACGCCTCGCCTTCGGCCATTGAGCGCGCCAAGGCGATTTTGCGCGGGGCAGCACTGGAGCCCGACCAGATTGATCCAGAGCGCCCCGGTGGCGCGCGCATTGCGTTGATTGGGCTGCGCGGTGCCGGCAAATCGACGTTGGGAAAGCTTTCAGCCGAGCGGTTGGGCTGGCAATTTGCCGAGCTGAACAAAGAAATCGAACAATCGAGCGGCTTCACCGTCACGGAGATCTTCAAACTCTATGGGCAGGAGGGCTATCGCCGCCTTGAGTTCAAGGCGCTGCGCGATATTGCCCAGCGACGCGGCCCGATGATCCTGGCAACGGGCGGCGGGATCGTTGCAGACCCTGTGACGTTCGAGCTTTTGCTGTCGTCGTTTTTCACGATTTGGGTTCGCACGTCGCCCGAAGAACACATGCTGCGCGTGCGCCAGCAGGGCGATTTCCGCCCCATGGCAAATGACCGTGGCGCGATGGAAGAGTTGCTGACGATTTTATCCAGCCGCGAGCCGCTGTATCGGCGCGCCCGCGCCGTGCTCGACACATCGCACCGTACACTGGAGGCGAGCCTCGAAGAAATCCTCGCCATCATTCGTCCTGTTGCGCAACAGCCGGTTGCGCATCAGCCCGTCCCACCGCTGTTGCACCCTGCTGACTTTGTTGGGGATGATCTTGCAATTTCGCCTGTGTCGGCAACGGTCGCCGATGGCGGTTGAGCCCACCTTGCAGGACGTGTTGCAGGCGCGGGGGATTGAAACGCATGGCATGCTGGCTTTGCGTGTGGCGCTGCACCCCGCCGATGCCACGAATGTGTTTCAAACAACGGCCGATGTGATGAAGGCTGGCCAGCTGTCCAACTATATGCGCATGCAGGAGGGGCGGCGGCTGGGGCCGGACAATCTTGTGCTGTGTTTTGCAGAAGAGCCCTTTGGGACAGCACGGCTTTTTGATGTGCGTCGTTTTCGTGCAAGACGCCCCGGCATTGCGCCGGGCGATCTCGTCTATGATCCCGACCTCGTCGATTTGCTGCAGAACTTTATTGGGCGCACAAAACGTCCGACCTTTTACGACGTGTTTGAACCCGATGCGCGACTTGAAAAAGCTTATGCTTCCATTGCGGGTTTCTTCAACAGCCTGGTTGTCCATTGGCCTGCGCCTGTAGCGCGGATCGTCCGGAAAGTTGGCCATGGTGGCCTGCGCGTCGTGGCTCCCGCCATGGCATCCTGAACCAAAATGACGACTCGACAGATTTCTGAACTAGAGTGCATATTCTGAACTGGCGTTCAAAACAGGCAGGCATAATGCCGGTTGGGCGTTGTCATTTCCGGGAGGTTCCATCGTGTCATTCACTCGCCGTCACATCGCCCTTGGTGGCGCTGCCGCTCTTGCAGCACCTTTTACTGCCCCGCTGATCGCTCCGGCCTGGGCGCAGTCAAGTAGCCTCAAGGTCGGCCTCATGCTCCCCTATAGCGGCACTTATGCGCAGCTTGGTGAGGCCATCACGCGCGGTATTGATCTTTATGTGAAGCAGAACAATGGCGCGCTGGCTGGGCGCAAAATTGAATTCGTCAAAGTGGATGACGAATCTGAGCCAACAAAGGCAACCGAACTCACCAACAAGCTCGTGCTGAGCGACAAGGTCGATGTGCTCATTGGCACGG
>CAIZGQ010000128.1 GCA_903932565.1 uncultured Hyphomicrobiales bacterium | reverse complement strand
CTGCATCCGGAACAATTCACGGAAATACAGGCTGCGGCTCAGACCTTCGATGGCTGGATGATCGGACGAATAATCGAGCAGTTGCGCGAGGCGCTCGTCGTCGATTTCCTCTTCAAGTTCTTCATCAAAGCTGTCGAGCATCTCCGCGCGAACACGCATGGCCGTTGCGCTGGCTGTCTGATCCTGATCATCACTCATTTGAACTCTCCTCCGCCCTCGCGGCTTGATTATAAATCAGTTGAACGACGTCGGCTCTTTCGGACGCGCCTCGTCCTTGGCGGCAATCGGCTGGGCGAGGCCAAAGCGCCGCAGCAGGAACAACGCCAACAGCGATGCCAACACGCAGATAACGGTCGCGTAGATGGTGCCGTTGTCATCCTCGGAAAACAAAAGCTGCTTGGTATTCATGCCGAAATAGCCGGTCACGAATGTTGCGGGCAGGATCAGTGTTGTCACGATTGTCAGCAGATAAAGCCGATCATTGGTTTCCATGGTGAGAATGGCATTCACCTCGTCCTGCAAAAGGCGCGCGCGATCCTGCAAGTTGGCGATATCGCGTGACAATCCTTCGCTGCGTTGCGCAAGCCGGGTCGCAACATCATAAAGCTCTTTATGATCAGGCTCGCCTGCCGCTTCTTCCAGGCGCAGCATCGTCGAGTTCAATCCGCCAACCTGGCGCGCGAGGCGCACCGCATCACGGCGGATCTTGCCAAGTGGCGCGCGCTGTTCGCGACCGCTGCTATCCAGAATCACACGATCTTCGATGGCATCGAGTTTGTCGGCAATTTCGCGGTTCATTTTGGCGACGCATGCGCTGATGTTTTCAACAATCATCTCGAACAGCAGCACGGGCGACACGACATTGCGCCCGGCTTTGATCGCCGCATGGGTCGCCTGCGTTCCCTGCAGAGGCACCCGCCGCGCCGTGAAAAGATAGCCGCGCGCAAGGGCAAACCTCAGAAAGTTTGTATCGTAGGTCCGCCCGGCCATCGTCGTCTCATGATCGATCAGCGCCCCAAAGACGATATTGCCCGCATGTTCCACGTATTGATGATCGACAACGCCGACAAGCGCATCGCGCGCATCATCGCTGAGCACGCCAACCGACTTCAGAAGAGTGCCGACCCGTGTGTCGGGAAGCTGGAAATGCACCCAGATGAACGATCCATCTGGAAGCTCAGGCAGCTTGGCCAAGTCCTCAGGTGATCCGGCCTCGCTGACCCCATCCGCACCGAACTGAAATGCCCACGCGCAGCCGGGAATATCTGTCTGCAAAGCTGCAAACTGGCGATCTGAAGTCAAAACGCGTGCCCCGCTCAAATCTGGTCAAGCTGTAGCAAGCCGGATTTATGTGACAACCACGCGACTCATGGCGGGACGCTTGCCTGTGCGCCAAGCGGTCGTGGCACCAGGACCTCAGATATGGAGTTTTGGATTTAGGTGGCCGGTCGAAAACGGGAGAGGAGGCCACTCCATCCGCTTCCAACCGGCCGACCCCACGGACCCAGGAGATGCGGCGAACCTGGCTCTCCGCAGGGCATCAGAG
>CAIZGQ010000127.1 GCA_903932565.1 uncultured Hyphomicrobiales bacterium | reverse complement strand
TCATCATCGCCCACGATCGACTGATCGTCCTTGATGTTGATGGTCAGTTACCGCGCCGCGTCCATGCCGCCGAACGTCATGATTGAACAAGACAACCCGTGTCGCGGGGATGCACACGTGCGTGCCATGGCCGGCGAGATAGCGGACAGCGCCAGCACGACTGCGTCAACCTGGTTCTGCACACGGCTCGGCATGATCTCATCGACCGGTTGTCCCCGGGACGGCGCAAACAGCAGCGTCTGAACGCTACGAGCCTGTATCTGCTGGCAATCCAACTCACGGGACAACATGATTCCATTCGGTGGACCATTTCAGCGGGGGCAGGCCAGTTACCGATTCATGCTTTGAACGAACGCAATCTATCAGCCTGTGCAGCAAAAAAGAGTGCGAGTTGGGAGATTTGAGCCTCGTGTTGAATAGGCTTGAGCTCTACCAAGATTTCAACTATGCCCGGAGCGTCGTTTGGGTTTGGTTTGATGAGCAAAATTCTATTTGTATGCCGCCTGCCGGACATCGAGGTCACGGCATCGACGAGCGAGCTCTCACTCGGTGGCATTGAGGCCTGCAACCTCGAATTGGCGCGTGCGCTGGCAGCGCGGGGTCATAGCGTTGCTCTGAGCGGCCGACCGGGCTCAGATGAAAAGACCGATTCATTGGGGTTGGTTCATCTTGGATTTGAAGCTGCTGTAACGCGAAAATTTGATCATCTTGTTGTCAGCAATATCGCGAGCGATTTTGACTATTTCGACGTGTGTGGTGCAGCGCCGGTTTACTGGATGCACAATCCACTTCGCTTCGAGAAAGCATTGCGCAAAAATTACGTTTTGCCGCTGGTTCGTCATCGGCCCCGCGCTGTCTTTCCAAGCCACGATCTTGAGGCCCGAACGGCGCCCTATCGGTTTTTGAGTCGAGATGTGATTGGCCATGGGATCGATGCTGCATTTTTGAATGCTGCATGTGCGCGTCATGAATCCTCAGAGCCAGTGCGCTTTGTGTTTGCTTCGCAGCCCCATCGCGGGCTCGACAGGGTGTTGCGCCTTTGGTGCCAAGGCATCGCTCCCAGCTTACCCCATGCAGAACTGCACCTTTTAGGGAGCGCGTCGCTCTCAGATATTGGGGATGCGCCGCGCGTGATCCGCCATGGCCGTTTGACCAAACGTCAAATGATCGACGTGTATCAAAGCGCCACCGCCATGCTTTATCCCGGAGCGGAGGATGAGACCTTTTGCCTCGCTGCGGCTGAGGCCCAGTGTATCGGACTTCCTGTGATTACCATGGGATTTGGAGCTCTCAGGGAACGCGTGAGTCACGGCGTTGATGGTTTTCTGTGCAAGGACGAAAACGACTTTGTGACCAAGGCCCGACTCATTGGGACCGATCATGATCTTGCACGTTTATTGGGAGTTGCTGCACAGACGCGCCACGCCAATCGCTCTTGGGATTTTGTGGCGGGCCTTTGGGAAGATATGCTTTTCGGCAGGGCAGCAATGGCACATTGTTTCAAAAGGTTCAGCCCTACCGCTGAAAGCTGAGCTTGGGGCCTGTCAACAAGGGGACTGTAGCAATCACCTCGTTCGTGCTAAAAAATTCCGGGCGTGACTGACATGGTGAGATTGTTTTGCAGCGTTTCATTAAGTTTCTCCACACGATGGGTGCAGTCGGGTTCATGGGCTCAGTCGCATCCTTGCTCGTGCTTGAACATCTCGCACCGCCGCCAGGATCGCTTGCCGGTTACACGCTCATGCGCAGCGCGATGGTCTCCATTGGCACTTGGGTTTTCGTCCCGTCGTTAATTTTGACCTTGATCCCGGGCCTGATTGCGATTGCGGTGACGCCTGCATTTCACAATGCGGGGTGGGCTTGGATCAAGGCGGCAACAGGGATTTTAATATTTGCAGGAAGTCTGCATGCGCTGGCACCTATCCAGGATGAGGCCCGGCTCAGTTTGGAGGTCGTTGCTGGCAAGCTTGACTCATCTGAACTCGCCGGAATCGCGCAGGGTGAGAGCGCGACGATGTGGGTGCTGCTGGTGGTGGCGACGGCCAATGTCGTGCTCGGGATCTGGCGTCAGCGACTTATTCGTTAGGTCTCTGACGAGCGCATTTTTCATGCGCGGACATCGCAAGATACGTCTTTGCAAAGGCGCAACGTAGCCTGGCATGTTAGTTCAAGAATTTTCAACGCTCCCTTTGATATTGTACCCGGTGCCATCGCTTGATGTCATAAGCTGTTTGTTGGGCTAAACAAACGTGCTGGCGTCGCCCGTTCAATGCGGACAGGAACACCCTTGGAGGCTGGCGTTTTGGAAATAACGTCATGCAGCCAGAGAGGAATGAGGGGATTCATTTCTGGAAAGTAGCCACCAACGCATCCCTTGGGCAAATCAAATGGTGTCACGGTCAGGCCGGAAACTTCCCGATGCACCTGATCTGCGTGCGCTGCATGTGCGTCAAGATCAGTAACGAGGCTGACCAGATCTCCGGCCGCCAGGCCTGCGCGTAACATATCATCGGGGTTGATGAGCAAGACTGAGCGCGTGCCTTCCATGCCACGCAGTCGATCACTGAAACCGTAAATCGTTGTGTTGAACTGGTCGTTCGATCGCATCGTAATCAGCGTGTAGCGTCCCGGAGCCTCACCGATGCCAAGCGCAGACAGAACAGTCGGTGTTGTAAAGTTCGCTTTGCTAGTCTTGGTTTTCCAAATGCGATCGCGCGCAGAGTTACCACGATAAAAGCCGCCCGCCTGAAACATGCGTTTGTTGAAGTCAGCAAACGCCTCCGGATATGTGCGCTCGATCAGGTCGCGCACAAGACTGTAATCGTCTGTCCACGCGTCCCAGCGCCATTCGGGGTGCGGTGGCAGTGTCGCCTTTGCCAGTCCTGTGATGATGGCCAGTTCAGACTTGAGGCTCGAATGCGCAGGCGTGCGATGTCCGATAGATCCATAAATGTGACTAAAACTATCTTCAATCGAGACGGATTGTGGACCGCTCGCCTGTATATCTTCTTCTGAGCGCGCAAGACAGGGCAGCAAGTATGATGCGCGACCATGTATCAAATGGCTACGGTTAAGTTTGGTTGCGATGAAGACCGTGAGGGCCATCTGCTCCCACGCTGGCTCGATCACGTCCTGGTCTGGAATAGCGCGCACAAAGTTTCCGCCCAGGCTTACGAATGCTTTGAGTGAGCCATCCAGAATACCTGCACAGGCTTCAACGGTCGTCACGCCCTTGTCGCGCGGGGGATCAAAGGCGAAAATATCGGCAAATTTATCGAGCGGGACCAGCTCCGGCTTTTCCGAGATTCCAACCGTGCGCTGGCCTTGAACGTTGGAATGCCCTCGCACCGGAGAAATACCAGCGCCTTGTCTGCCGATGTTACCTTTGAGCAGCAGCAGGTTGACGAGCATATCGATGCTTTGGGTGCCGTGTGCATGCTGTGTCAGACCCATTCCATAAACGCCGATGGTGCGCTCGGACTGAATATAAACGTCGGCAGCGTCCTCCAAGACGAGACGCGTTAAACCGGATACCTTTTCAATGTCAGACCAATTTGTCGCGTTGACCTTGACAGCGAAGGTCTCAAAATCAGCAGTGTGTTCTGCGATAAAATCACGATCAATCATGCTGCGCATGCTAGAGGCGATGCGCTGCGCATCAATTTCGAGGATACGTTTGCACAATCCAAAGATCGCTGCGATGTCACCGCCGGGCCGCACCTGGAGATACATATGCGCCAGGTCTGTCGCTCGACCGGTCAGCATCTGAAAGGGATTTTGCGGATTGATGAATTTCTCCAATCCTTTTTCACGGACTGGATTGAAAACTATGATTTTGCAACCGCGCTCGACGGCTTTCTGCAAAGGGTGCAAGAACCGGGGACTATTGGTACCCGGGTTCTGTCCGAAATAAAAGATTGCATCGCAATGCTCGAAATCTTCCAGCACGCAGGTCCCAACGCTCGTTCCAATCGTTTCTTTAAGAGCAACGGACGTGGTCTCGTGGCACATGTTCGAGCTGTCGGGTAGATTGTTGTGGCCGTACATGCGCGCAAAAAGCGCATAGAGATATGAAGGCTCAAGCGCTGCTTTTCCAGACGCATAGAAAATTGTCGATTTGGGATCGAGCTTCTGTAATGCGCGACCGATCTCGGAGAAAGCTTCATCCCAGGAACAGATTTCGTATTGATCTGTTTGGGCGTTGTATTTCAACGGATCGGTGAGACGACCTTGCATTTCAAGATCATAGTCCGTCCATGTTTTGAGCTCGGCCACGCTGTGCTTTTGAAAAAAGCTTGGCGTACAGCGATCCCGAGTCAATTCCCAGATGGTTGACTTGGCGCCGTTTTCACAAAACTCGAAAATATGCGGATGAGCTGGTTTACCCCATGCACACGAAGAGCACATGAAACCTTTCGGCTTGTTTTGTCGTCCGAGTGTTTCAAGCACAGCCGGCGTCGCCATTTCGCGGGCGAACACCTCACGCATGCCACGTAACGATCCCCATCCGCCTGCGGCCCCATCATAATGCACCGGCTGATCTTCGTTGCTCATGCATTCGCTCCAGATACGCTGTTCGAAAGGACACTATGCCGATGTTTATGGGGCTCGGTCCGGAATCAGAGGGTTAAGAGACCTGCAGAAGGCTTAAAACTGAAAGCCTTCGCTGATGCATTAAATTTGCGTGATGAGCATGTACGTCTGTTCCCACAGCGCGCATTTATTAAAATTTAGTGCCCAGACGGATCGGCACCGCGCGCGCTTTCAAACAAGAACCAAGTCCGACGCTCGGTTTCGTCAATGAAAACTTCGAGTAAGCTGGCAGTGCCAGAATCCTTGTTGTCGTCGCAGCATTCGTGGGCTTCTCGCATGGCTTTTGCGGTTGCCTTGTTATCCTCCATCAGCTCGATCAGCATGTCGAAGGGTTTCACAAACGTCTCATTGTTGTCCTTGATGCGCGCCTGCTTGCCGATATCGCCGATGGAACGGATGGTTGTTTGACCAAGCTTGCGCACACGCTCGGCCAAGGGATCAATTGATGCGTAAATTTGTGCCGCTTGTTCGTCCAGTAGAAGATGATAGTCGCGAAAATTTGGACCGCTCATATGCCAATGGAAGTTTTTAGTTTTAACATAAAGCGCGAACGCGTCCGCAACGAGTGGATTCAGATGTTTCATAATCTCCGTGACAGCTTTTTCCGGCAGGTCTGTGGGAGTGCGCAACGCTGAGCGCTCATTTGCATTATGATTTGAAGTCGTTGTCGCCATGGAGTTGTCCTCAATTGTTAAGTATTTATACGCAGATCGCTCGCTTGCGATGTTCGCCCGCATGCGTTGATCAGGGAGAAATGAACATTTCACATGAAGCTTAACGTCGACATTGTGGTTGTGGTTCCCTCAAAATGCATTTGCGTCACGCAGGGATGCACTGAAGGGTCATGTCATGTTGGATACGCAAAATCATTCTTCCGTTGAGCGAAAGTTTGTGACAAATTTATATTGAGACAATACATTTTTTGGCATCCCGGCATTACTCATCCAGACATGAGATGCATGATCTGGCTCCTGCCCAAGCTTGAGACGTAGCGATGAAAACCATTTTCACCACCATGCTTAAGGCTGCGCGAAAAGTCCGTCGGCGAACTCTCAAGGTCAGTCTTGCATTGCCGCGCATTCCCGCGCCGCTGAAGATTATCTTCAAGCCGGTCCGAAATGTCTCGAATGTTGCAACACGATTGACGTCGACGTCTAAATCATTGCATGCGGAATTAGGTGCAGAGAAACTACCAGTGCCCGGCACGTCCGTTGAGCGGTTATTTTCATATCGCAAGCAAAAACTTGCTTATAGATTGTACGTGCCTGTCTCAGCTCAATCGAGCGACATGCCGCTTCTCATGATGCTACATGGATGCGGACAATCGGCGGACAATTTTGCGGCGGGTACACGGATGAACACCTGTGCCGACGAACGCGGGATGCTTGTTGTCTATCCGCAACAATCGTCGTCGGCGAACGTCGGTCGCTGCTGGAATTGGCATCGTCCTGTGGATCAAAAAAGAGGCAGCGGCGAACCAGCACTTCTGGCAGCCCTCACACGGCACTTGATCGCTTCCTGCAAAGCGGACGCAAGGCGCGTCTATATTGCAGGGCTTTCCGCTGGAGCGTGTGCCGCCGCGATTACCGCCGCTGCTTATCCGGAGCTTTACAAAGCAGTCGGTGTGCATTCGGGTTTAGCGCGGGGAGATATTGAAACTTTGCAAGGTGCTCTATCGGCAATGCGTCACGGCTCGAAGGCAACAACCATTCAAGCCGGGAGCCGCACGGTGCGCACGATTGTGTTTCATGGCGATGAAGATCGTATCGTTCACCCCTCCAATGCTGAAGGATTTCTTGCTTTGGCTCAGCAAGCGTCCTCGCATCCATTTCAACGGGATGTAGAGCAGGGACATCAAAACAGCCGAGACTTCACAAGGTCTTTGTATAAAAACAAGGCTGGGGTTGTAATGTTGGAAAACTGGACGATCCACGGCGGTGGTCACATGTGGTCGGGTGGAAGTGCGTCGGGTGCGTACGCTGATCCGGCAGGGCCTGATGCGTCTTCTGAGATGGTAAGATTTTTTCTGGATGCTTGATAAGTTGGTGCTGATTGATATTCACCACTTCATACGAGACCGTTAGGTATTATCCGACGCTGTGCTGACTGAATAATTCAGGTCAATCTTTGAAACTGCGGCGGTGACATTCACGCTGTGAATCTATCAAACGCAATCATGACCTAGTTTCACTGACTTTCCTCTCAATATCAGTTCGAGGAATTACGGAAACGAATTTTGTTTCACGGCATAAGGCAGCAGAAATTTGCGGCCTCGTCGGGTTCGAATCCAAAGCTGTACGCTAAGTCGAAGTTTGAATATCTTAGATAGTTTGGAGTTCAACATGGGCCGATCAATCCTACTCCTGTTTCTGGGTGTCCCGATTCCGATCATCATCCTGCTCGCTTTGTTTTGGCATTGATCGAAAGGTTTGATCATGGCATTTCCCATTAGCGCGGCAGATACAGGCGTTCCGGTCGGGACAGGTTCAGCGGTCGAGAGCTCCAAATCCGGGATCGCCTGGACTGCAATTTTTGGCGGCGCAATCGCTGCCCTTGCCATCACGTTGCTCTTTGTGACCTTGGGATCCGGGGTCGGGCTTGCATCCGTGTCCCCATGGCGCGGTTCGGGCGCGACAGGAACCACAGTCTCCATTGCAAGCGTTGTGTGGCTCATTGTCATGCATTGGATTGCATCTGGCATGGGTGGTTATCTCACGGGCCGTC
>CAIZGQ010000126.1 GCA_903932565.1 uncultured Hyphomicrobiales bacterium | reverse complement strand
GGCACGCGGGCCGACAACGTCAGAAGTGCCTCGATTTGATGGGCGTCGGGACCCGGGCCCGTCATGGCGAGCGGCGCGACAGACCGGCGGCGGCCCAGGAGATCAAGTGTGGCATTCACATCCAATTCATAACACTCCCGGCATGGATACGGTCGCTTGCTGGGACAGGGCAACGGAACCTTGACTTGTCAGCGACGGTGGAACCTCTACAGTCTTCCAATCTCTAAGGGATGAGCGTTGAGAAGAACAGATTGGGCATGATGACAGCCGTTCAGCGCGAAGTCAGGGCCACACAGGCGTTCACGTTCAGGATAGGTTGCGGCAAGGTTCAGGGTCGGGTGCGTTTGAGAGACGATGTCACAAATTGATTTTGCCACCCCGGACCTTGATTCCGACAGTTTGACACGGGCCGCCCGCGGCGCGGCGCGGCAGGCTGTGCTGGAGCGCGCACCGCGTGTCGTTTGGACACTGCAGGCGACGCTTCTTGCCATGGGCGATGTCTCGCTCATCGCTGCCGCAGCCGTCAGCGCCTGGTTCATGACCGGCATGGTCGTGCCGTGGGATTCCAAGAACCATTTCTACGCCATGTATCGCTTTTTGGGCGAGGCGGTGGCGCGTGGTGAAATTCCGCTTTGGAACCCGTTCCATTTCGGCGGATATCCGGCTGTTGCAGACCCGCAATCGCTCATCTTCACACCCACGATGTTCCTGTTCGCGGCGCTGTTTCCGCAAGCCTCCATGCAGGCCTTCGATGCTATGGTGTTTTCACACCTGCTGATCGGCGGCTTTGGTGTGCTCGGCCTCTGCCGTCGGCGCGGTTGGCATCCAACCGCTGCGGTTTTGGCGGCCAGCATCTTTATGCTCGGCGGACCCGCCGCATCCCGCCTGCAGCACACGGGCATGATCATCTCCTACGGGTTCATCCCCGTGGCTCTGCTGATGCTCGAATACGCGCTGGAACGCGTCTCGTTCCGCTATGCATTGGCCTTTGGCGTGACCGCCGCCCTCATGGCTGTTGGGCGCGACCAGGTGGCGTTTCTTGCCTGCTACATGCTGATCGGCGTCGTCGTCTGGCAGACACTTGCCGCCGAGCGCCCGCTGGTTTTCCTGCGCGACCGCGCTCTCATCCTGCTGGTCATGGGCATCACCGGCGCGGCCCTGCTGGTCGTCCCGTCGGTCCTGACCATGCAATTTCTGGCGACCTCGAACCGGCCGGAGATTTCGTTTGGCGTCGCGGTCGCCGGGTCGCTGGCACCGGTTAACTTTGCGACCATGTTCGCGCCCAACGTGTTTGGATCGCTCAATTGGACCTATGATTATTGGGGCCCGGGCTACGAGACGATTGCTGAACCTGACTGGACGGACCGGGCCATCAACTACCTGTTCATCGGCACGCTGCCGGCGGTCCTTTTGGTGTGGCACGGCATCGCCGGTGGGCGTCTGCTTGGCAAAAGCTTCCGGTTCTTTCTGACGCTCGGCGTCGTGGCGCTGGTCTACGCGATTGGCCGCTACACGCCGATCTTCGCGTGGATGTTCGACTTTTTCCCGGGTGTCACGCTCTACCGCCGGCCTGCGGACGCAACCTTCGAGCTCAACATCGCGCTGGCGATGGCGGCTGGCTATCTCGTCAATCGCTTTATCCACGAAGGCCTGCCGCAGCCAAGCCTGCATCTTCCAAAACTCGTCGCGGTCCTTTTGATGGTCACAGCCATCGGCCTCACCGGGTTGCTCGTGGGCTCGGCCATCGCGTTCTCCATCACCCAGACGCATGCGAGCCCGGCGCTGGACTCGTTGGGTCTCGCCCTCGCGATCACGCTGGGCGGGGTGGCTCTTCTCATCCTGATGCGCCGACCCGACCGCCGCGCCTTGGCCGCCGCGCTTCTCGTTGCGTTGACCGGCGCAGAGCTGGTGTGGC
>CAIZGQ010000125.1 GCA_903932565.1 uncultured Hyphomicrobiales bacterium | reverse complement strand
GGGCGATGATATGCAGTTGGTGGAAGGACTGCGGGACGCGATCGGCCACTCCGCGGTGAGCCTGCGGCTCAAGTTGCTCACCGTCAGCAGTCCGGATGCTGCAGCCGGCACGCTGGAGCGTGGGGGCTCGGAACTTGCTGTCGTGCGCAGCGATGGGGTGCTGCCCAAGAACGGCGAAACGGTTCTTGTCTTTCACCGCGATGCGGCACTGTTCATCGCCGCGCCCAAGCGCAAGATCAAAACAGCCAAGGATCTTGCGCACAAGCGGATCGCCATTTTTCCAGCATCGGCCCAAAACATCGCGCTTGTGGACAACATCCTTTCGCAGTTTGGCGTCAAGCCAGCCGATGTTGACCGGGTCCTGCTGGATGACGGCGACGTTGATGCAGCCATTGCCGCGCGACGAATCGATGCCGTGGTTTCGATTGCGCCGATTGGAAGCCCGCAAACCACGAAGCTCATCAATGCTGTCAATAACGGCGGCAAGGGCTTGCCGGTAATCGTCGAGATGCCCCAGGCCGAGGGTATCTCCGCCCGCCATCCCAGCCTTGATAAGGTTGAGATCCCCGCGGGGTATTTCAGTGCGGCGCCCGCCCTGCCCGCCGAGGCGACCACTGTGCTAGGTGTCAGCTATTTGCTGCAGGCCCGCCTGGATATGGACGAGACCCTTGTGACGGATCTCACCAAAATCCTCTTCAGCGCCCGTCCGCAAGTGGCTGCCACCCTGCCCCTGGCGGCCGCCATGGACAAGCCCGAGGATAGCAAAACATCCGTGCGCGCGCTCCATTTGGGTGCGTCAGCGTATTACGCGGACACTGAGAAAACCTTCATGGATCGCTATGGCGACTGGTTTTATATCGGGGCAATGATGTTTTCCGGTGTAATCTCGGGCATTGCGGGCCTCGTCGGGGTGGGTCAGGCCACAGCGCGGCGCAAAGCCATGCATTTGATCGACCAGATCATAGAGGTGAAGGAAGACGCGCAGCGCGTGGCGCCGGGTGATGATCTCAGCGAGCTCGAGGCGCGCATGCAGGCTTTGTCCACCACCGGGCTGCAACACGCACGCGACGGCAGCTTCACGGACGCGGGAATCGCTGCCCTGCGGTTGGCCATGGATGAAGCGCGACGCGCCCTCGACGACAAGAGAGCCCCGCCGCCACCCCGCGACCGCGCGAATGTCGCCGTGCTGAGGATGGGCGAGATGCCGGGGCCAGCCAAGCCGTAAGCATTCGTTTGCGTCATACGCAGCACTAGGCGTCAGAGCGGTCGAATCGACGCGCGGGCACTACTGGCACGCTCAAACTGACGCTGCGGCCACTCCAGGCCACGCCACGCGCTTGAGATGGCACTCAACTCCCAGTGCACGCGCTGCCAACCTTGCCTCGATCCGTCCACCGCAAGCACCAGACAAGGTTCCCTCGCGTAAAACAGGGCATTCGTTAACGAATATTAACCAGCTTCCCTGTAACGCGTGCACTGAAAGTAACCCTGCGCCGTGACTGACGTAGCTCAAGTTACACTCTCGCCACATCATACGGCGCTGCGATGCCTTTTCGTCGTATCGCTGCAGCGTGGCATCCTTCTGAAGCCGGAGAATTTTGCGGACTTTTCGGAGGCCGACACGCTCGGCTCCGTGCT
>CAIZGQ010000124.1 GCA_903932565.1 uncultured Hyphomicrobiales bacterium | reverse complement strand
TGTGCCCACGCAAAGGTTGGGAGTGCCAGCAAACACGCGCTCAGCAGCGCTGCGCGCAGACGGGGACGGCGCACGAAACCAGGAAACGTCGACAAGGGGGTCATGCTGCTTTTCTGCTTGCTGCGGATCTGCGGCATGCGCCGCCTGGCAAAATCTTTAGCCGAGTTTCGCCTGCAAGTCAGACAGACTTTGGAAAACGGCAGGTGGATCCAACTCTTCGGGCGCTGGGCATAAGCCATGGCGCACGAACCATGCGCCCAGTGCTGGTGCTGCGGTGACAACAGCAAACGGGATCGCCAGCAGATAGCCGATTGTCAGCGGGATCGACCAAACCAGCAAGATCGGCGCATACACAAGCCCCAGCCCGAAGATCGCCAATCCAAACAAAGTCTGTGGCCACATCCCCCGGGCGGCGGTCGTCCAGGACAACGCATGCGCATCGCGATTCTGGGCTGTCCATCCGGACGTTTGACCCACCGCGAGCGCACCCAGAAACAGGCTTGTGCGCAAGGTTGTTGCCGCACCGATCAGGAACGAAAACAGAATTTCCACACAGGCACTCGCGGCAAAGCGCAAAGCGCCGCCGTAGCGTGCCAACCCGCCGCGTTGCACAACAACGTCCAGCAGCCCCGTGAGCTTTGGCGCCAGATACAGACCGATAAACACAAGATAAAGCCCAATTGCCGAGCCGGTCTCTTCGGGCGCGATGACGTCGCCAAACGCCGGCATCAAAGCCACAAGGGCGATGATGAGTGTCCAGGCCGGCACGCCAATGAACATGCTGATGGCCCAGACCATCTGAAAGCGGCTCATGGGCTTCAGGCCCGGCAGTCCGAGCAGATACCAGTATTGCATGTTGCCTTCGCACCAGCGCAAATCGCGACGCGTGAATTCCAGCAGCGTTGGCGGGTTCTCTTCAAACGAGCCACATTCGACCGGCAAGACGCGCACTTCGTAACCAGCGCGCCGCATCAAGGCGGCCTCGAGCTGATCATGCGACATGACGTGCGCGCCGTCGCGAAGGGTCGGCAGGACGCAGTCTTTCGCAAAGGGTGCAATGCGGACAACAGCATTATGTCCCCAGAAGGGACCGCAATCCCCCGTCCACCACGAGGCCCCCAGCGTGTAACAGCGCATGCCGTGTCGCATGCCAAACTGAAAAATACGCGCGAAGGCGGAGCGTGATGGCGCGCCCACCACAAGGCTCTGCAAAATGCCGAGCTTTGGATAGGCCTCGCAAATCCGCACCAGGCGCAAAATGGTATCGCCGTCCATCAGGCTGTCAGCATCGAGCGGCAGCATGAATTCGTAAGCCGCACCCCAGCGCTCACAAAAGTCGCGGATGTTGCCAGCCTTGTAACCCTCGTTGGTGTCGCGGCGGCGGTAATATTGACGCCACGCAACAGGACCCGAGTCCGTCCGCCATTGTGCAAACGCCGCCTCTTCGGCCGCCGCAATGGCAGCATCCGTGGTATCGCTCAGCACAAACCAGTCAAAGCTCGCGCCCTGCCCCGTGGCATTGACGCTCTGTTGCATGGCGCGCAAACGAGCAAAGGCCCGCGCCGGCGCCTCGTTGCGGATTGTCATGAGGATCGCGGTGCGCTTGCGCAGAGGCACGGCTTCCTCACCCACCGCTGCGAAGGGCGCGGCTGCCTGCAAGCCACGCGGGTGGAGATGCTGAAGGCAAAGGCCGATGAGCGAATTGCAAACGCCCAGAACGCTCCAGGGCGCAGCAATTGCAAACGCGATGAAAATGCCCGCACGCAAGGGCGTCCATCCGCCGGGTGCAAAAATAGAGGCCAGCCAAAGGAGCAGCAGCGCGTAGACGCCGAGGTTCAGAAGCGCCACAAACAGACGGCGAAACAGAAGTGTCGAGGTGAGTTGCAGACCAGCCGGTGTCATGTGTCCCGGCATCAGCGACTTTTGTGCGTCTTGCGTCTGGGATAAGCTCATTCCAACAAGGTCTCCGCGCTGAACCGACACCCAAGGGTGCTGCTCAAGCGGGCGACATGAGCATATCCAACACGTGGCACACTGAACCGCCACGTCCTAGACTTTCACTTTCTTAAAGGGCTGCAGCATGCCGGTCGAGACGGAATTGCGACGCACCACGATCACGCAAGCGCGTGCCCTGTGGATGGATGCGCCCGGCGTTGCAAAACTGCGCGCCACAGGTCTGCGCGACCCCGGCCCCGGCCAGGCCCTCGTGGCCATGCTGTGGAGTGGCATCAGCCGCGGCACGGAACGCCTGATTTTTGAGGGCCGCGTGCCTGCCTCCGAGATGGAGCGCATGCGTGCCCCGCTGCAGGAGGGCGAATTCCCCTTCCCCGTGAAGTACGG
>CAIZGQ010000123.1 GCA_903932565.1 uncultured Hyphomicrobiales bacterium | reverse complement strand
TATTCTCTGTCGTCGTGAATCCGTACTGCATGATGCCGGCGCCCGACAATTGTTGCTCGACAAGCTTGGGGTTGAGCGGCGTGCCGACATCGGCGACATTCACAAGCTTGGTGACGGTGAAGTGTCCTGTCTCCATATCCACTTCCACCTCCGCACAACTTGCGCCCACTCCCCAGAATGGCGTTGCGAGGCGCGACTGGCCAGTTGTGGAATCGGGCTTTTCATAAGCGGGAATGAAACTCGCAGTTCCAATAATGTTGCCGGCTTGCATGCCGTATTTACGACGCAACAATTCGGCGAGCGGAATATTGCTGCCGGGCGGTACGCCAAGTTCGCGCGCCAGATCCTCAATCTTGGCTTTCGCATCTTCCGCCGCCAGCCGCACGGCCGTGCCCATGTGAAACGTGGAGCGCGATCCCAGCGTCCCCATGTCATAGGGCGTCACATCCGTATCCGGGTGGATGACGCGAATGCTCGTCGCATCCATATTGAGAACTTCGCCTGCTATCTGGGCCATAACTGTGTCCGAGCCCTGTCCCATGTCGACGGTACCGATATAAAGGCCACAACTTCCATCGCCATAGAGATTGACGATGGCGACGGATGTGGTCGGCGCCGTAATGCCCTTGAAGCCGATGGCAAGACCGCGACCACGCCGCATGCGGCCGTCACCTTTTTCAAACGGATGCGGCCAGTTGATGTGACGTGCGACCTGGTCAAGCGATTCTTCAATTGCAGCATCGCGCATGATAGTGCCGGAGGCCTGTGGCCGTCCGTTGCGCAGAATGTTCTGCCGACGAAATTCCACCGGATCGAGACCAAGGCTTTTTGCGATCATGTCCATGTGGCACTCGTAAGCCCAGGCCGTCTGCGGCGCACCAAAGCCGCGCAACGCACCAGCGGGCGGACGATTGGTATAAACAGCATGCGAATCCAGGGCGACGTGCTCGATGTCATAAGGGCCAGCAGACGTGAAGCCAGCCTTCTGCGTCACGCGCGGCCCGATGTCCGCATAGGCGCCGCCGTTCCACCAGATTTCACAATGACGTGCATTGATCCGACCATCTTTCATCACGCCGCTTTTGATCTTGAACGTGCAGGGATGCCGGGTCACCATGAAGAACTGCTCGTCCATTGTGAG
The DNA here is from genome assembly GCA_903932565.1 of uncultured Hyphomicrobiales bacterium. Lineage (GTDB taxonomy): Bacteria > Pseudomonadota > Alphaproteobacteria > Rhizobiales > Beijerinckiaceae > Terripilifer. The sequence continues at coordinate 720 of CAIZGQ010000123.1, read as the reverse complement.
CGATATCTTCACCGGCTTGCAAACCAGCAGCGACAGGGCCGTCACCAGTGCTTCGAGCTTGATATAAAGCTTGCCGCCAAATCCGCCGCCCAGATGGGGCACTTTGACCTGCACGCGATTTTCCGGCCATCCGAGAAGTCGGGCAATCTCAATGCGCACAAACGATGGGCCCTGGGACGCGGTGTGCAGCACCGCGCGTCCATTAGCAACATCCGCGAGCGTGACGAAAGGCTCCATGGGAATATGCATGACTTGCTGGGTGCGAAATTCATGCTCGAACACATGGTCCGCTTCTGCAAAGCCGGCGTCCACATCGCCGCGTCGCAATTTGTAATCAAGGGCCACATTGGTGCCGCGGCGACCTTTGAGATGTTGCAAATCCGGGAATGTCGCCGCCGGCTTCAGCTCATCGTGAACAAGGCAAGTGGATGTTGCTGCTTCCATCTCATCATAGACGGCGGGAAGCTCTTCATACTCGACTGAAATAAGTCCAAGCGCATCCTGCGCGATCTTGCGATCATAGGCGAGCACCACGGCGACGGGTTCGCCCGCGAAGCGAACTTTTCCATCCGCCAGTACGGGCTGATCATGAAAGGCCGGTCCGTAATAGGGATGCGGGATCACGGTGCGGATGTCATCGATGGTCACGACGCGGTAGACGCCCTCCAGGGCCTGCGCCGCAGACGTATCAATTCGCTTGATCCGCGCATGCGGCATGGT
>CAIZGQ010000122.1 GCA_903932565.1 uncultured Hyphomicrobiales bacterium | reverse complement strand
GATCGACGGCCATTTGACCGAGATCAACGTCACATCGCCGACGGGCCTTCGCGCCATCAAGCGGCTGGGCGGACCTGATCTGGCCGCTTCAATCTGGTATGCCATTGAGCGCAAGCGGGCCACACAGGCCCCCTAAATCGTTCGCGCGCCGACCTTCGTCCCATTCTCGACACGTTTTGCCCTGAGAAGGCCAAGGCGGCGCTCAAACACGGCAGCACAAAACGGCCGTGGCGCTCGAAAGGGCATTGCCCTGTTCACCTTCCGTAAAGTCTTTCGGGGCTCTTAAAGAAGCTCTCAAAAAATCTAGAGTCAGGGTTTGCGGCATGTGGGCGGGCAAAATAAGCGTTCAGAACCAGACGGATGGGCGGTCTTCGAGCCGCCATCGGTTGGCCTCGGCCGCACTCTCCATCAGCCTCGCCCTCGCGCTGGCCGCCTGCAGCAGCAGCCTTGCGGACATGAGCGCCTCGACTGGTAACATGTTCAGCTCGTCCTCCACAGGCTCACGGCAAGCCCAGCCCGTGACCATGTTTGTCGCGTCCACCCGCAAGGATGACCGCCGGGCAGGCGCCCCCATCACGCCGAACGGCGCGCATTTTGCCCTCAATATCGTGTCCGTGCCCCCTGGCCATCGCGCCGGCAAGGTTGAGCAGCCCGCGTTTGGCAGCCCGCGCGCCGATCAGCATTTCGTGCTGACGAATTCGCGTGCCGTCGACCCCACTGAATTCCAGAATCAGATTGCCACCTACATTTCGGGCCGGGTCGGCACGAGCCGCGACGTTCTTCTTTACGTGCACGGGTTCAACACCAGCGCTGAGGAAGCCCGCTTCCGTCTCGCGCAGATTGTTGCCGACGGGCGCTTTGGCGGTCTGCCGGTTCTGTTCACATGGCCCTCAAAATCCAACGTGTTCTCCTATGTCTCGGACAAAGAGAGCGCCACCGCATCGCGCGATGCGCTGGAGCAGCTTTTGACCGACCTGTCCCACACGCCGGGCGTCGGGCGCATTCATGTGCTCGCCCATTCCATGGGAACATGGCTTGCGATGGAAGCGTTGCGCGAGAGCGCGATCGCCGGTCATCCGGATCTCGACGGGCGGCTTGGCGACATCATGTTGGCGGCCCCGGATATCGATCTCGCCGTCTTCCGCCAGCAAATGACACGGTTGGGCCAGAGTGCCCATGTCTCGGTTTTCGTGTCGCGTGGCGATCGTGCGCTTGCGCTCTCCAGCCGCCTTGCGGGCGAGCGCCAGCGCGTTGGCGCCATGGACCCGAGCAATGCGCGCGACCGCACGGAACTCGAGCGTCTGGGCGTGAAAGTTTATGATCTGTCGGGCTTCTCGGACGGGTTCATCGGCCACGGTGCTTATGCAGATGCACCCGAAGTTATCCGCAGCATTGGTGCGCAATTGGCCGAGCCGCGCGGCGATGACGCCAACACCACATCCGTGATTGATGCGGGCGCGGACCGCAGCGCGCCGCCCACCGACGCATCCTCCCTGCCACCGCTGCCAGCGCCGCAGCCAGTTGCGACCGCTTACGGCGAGACACAGAGCCCTTCGTCGCTCTCTCCCCGCATGATCAGCGCACCCGGCGCTGTGCCTGCGGCATCGTCTGTCACGACACCGACGCCTGCATCGGCGACCAACACCGTGTCCAGTCAACCATTGCCGCCAATGCAGGCGAATTGAGGCACCCGGAACGGGCCCCCCCAAACACCGCAGATACAAAAAGACCCCGGAGCGATGCGCATCCGGGGTCTTTTCTTGGGAGATGAAAGCTGAACTCAGGCGGCGCGTGCGAGCTTCACGGCGATGCCCTTGGCGCAGACGCGCTCAACTGGCACATCGGCAAGATCCGTCACCTTCACACCATCAACTTCGTAATCCACTTCGATAATGGCATCGGCGTCACAATCTGCCGCTTGCACCATCAAGCGCTGCAGCGCCACCAGACGCCAGTCGCCACCCTGCACGGGCTCAGTTCCCGAAGCGTGCCAGGCACTCGCTGCCGTAACGCGACCGATGGCGTAGAGAATCCGGCTGCCTTCGATTTCGCCGGTGTGACTGATGCGCATGACCTGTGAACCCTGTGTTTGCCGAAGCGGCGATGTGTCTATCAAAGGCGGATGTGGCGAAAGCTTGACCATTTTTGCCGCAGCAGCCGTCTGTTCTTCTGAAAAAGCAGTCCTGCGCCTTTCCAGTTGGTTAATGTCCGGCACTTCACGTGAATTTCCGTCGCATCACCCACAATCAAGCTTTGCAAATTGCAAATGAGCGGAACATGAACAGGCCCCGGAATGGAGCACTCTTTTTGAGTGGCACCGCACTGGTCCCTCTTGCGCAGGCTGTCGGGATCGGCCATTTAAGCGGCGGGAGGTTGGCGGTGGACGTTCCACTCGCCAACCGGGTCAGGTCCGGAAGGAAGCAGCCCTAACGAGCCCGGGCGGGTCTCTGTCCAGCCTCCTACTTCAGCCATTTGGGCATTCTTCGGGTTTACGCCCACAGTCCTTTCGACGCGCCAAGCCGTGGCGACTGGACCCCGTTCGTGGGGCGGGCCATAAAACTCGCATGAGCCAGACAAGCCCCGACACCCCGCGCGACAATGGTGAGGATTCCGCGCCAGGCTTTGAGCTTGCGCAGGAACCGGGCTTCGATCTGGGCCCGGAACCAGCAGCCAAACCCAACGCCGCGCCGCCGGTTCAACACCTGCTTGGACCCGGGCCCGTGGCAGCACCTGCGATGGCACCGGCCTACCGCGTTCTTGCGCGCAAATATCGCCCCTCCAGCTTTGAAGACCTGATTGGCCAGGAGGCCATGGTCCGCACGCTGTCGAATGCGTTCGATCTGGATCGCATCCATCAAGCCTATTTGCTGACGGGTGTGCGCGGGGTGGGCAAAACCACGACAGCCCGCATTCTGGCGCGGGCTTTCAATTATGAGACGGTAGCGTCACCCGGCCATGCCGCCGTCACCAAGCCAACAATTCATATGCCGGAACTCGGCATTCATTGTCAGGCGATCATCGAGTCGCGCCATATCGACGTGATCGAGATGGACGCCGCCTCCAACACCTCCGTCGATGACGTGCGCGAGATCATCGAGGGCGCGCGGTTTCGCCCCGTGATGGCACGCACGAAGGTCTACATCATCGACGAAGTGCACATGCTGTCGAAGTCGGCCTTCAATGCGCTGCTGAAGACGCTGGAGGAACCGCCCGATCACGTCAAATTTCTGTTCGCGACGACCGAGATCGACAAGGTTCCGATCACGGTACGCTCGCGGTGCCAGCGCTGTGATCTGCGGCGCGTCGAGGCGGACGTGATGGTCCGGCATCTGTCCGGCATCTGCATCAAGGAAGGTGTCGGCATCGAGGATGAAGCGCTGGCGCTCGTCGCCCGCGCGGCGGAAGG
>CAIZGQ010000121.1 GCA_903932565.1 uncultured Hyphomicrobiales bacterium | reverse complement strand
GAGGCGTGGATGCCCGCCTTGGTGGCGAAGGCCGAGGCGCCGACATAGGGCGCGTGGCGGTCGGGCGCGCGATTGAGAAGTTCGTCCAGCGTATGGCTGACTTTGCTCAAGGAGGCGAGTTGGGCCGCGCTGACGCCAATCTCAAAATGATCCGCATAATCGGGCTTCAACAAAAGGGTTGGAATGATCGAGACGAGGTTGGCATTGCCGCAACGCTCGCCAAGCCCGTTGAGAGTTCCCTGGATCTGGCGCACACCGGCGCGCACGGCGGCCAGTGAATTCGCCACCGCATTTTCAGTATCATTGTGCGCGTGGATGCCCAGATAATCTCCGGGAATATGCTGGCGCACCGCCTGCACGATGGTCTCGATCTCCTGTGGCAGCGTGCCGCCATTGGTGTCACACAGCACGACCCAGCGCGCACCCGCTTCATAGGCCGCCCTGGCGCAGGCGAGCGCGTAATCGGGATTGGCCTTGTAGCCATCAAAGAAATGCTCGCAATCCAGGATCGCTTCGCGCCCGCGCGCGATCACATGCCGGATTGAATCCGTGATGCCCTCAAGATTTTCATCCAGCGTGCAGCCGAGCGCCACATGCACCTGATAATCCCACGCCTTGGCCACAAAAGTGATCGTGTCCGCGTCGGCCTCAAGAAGCCCGGCAATACCCGGATCATTATCGGCGGAGCGACCGGCGCGTTTGGTCATGCCAAAGGCTGCAAAATGCGCTTTGATATCCGGGCGCTTTGCAAAAAAGCTGGTGTCGAGCGGGTTGGCACCGGGATAGCCGCCTTCGATATAATCAATGCCGAGCCCATCGAGCAGGCGTGCAATGGTGCGCTTGTCATTAAGCGAAAAATCAACGCCGGTCGTCTGCGCGCCATCGCGCAGCGTCGTGTCAAACAGGGTCAGGCGTTCGCGGGTCATTTTGAATGTCCGACAGTTCGGTTCAGAGTTTCTTGGCCATGGTGGTGTTGCCGATATAGGTGTCGGCCAGCATGATCGTGTTGCGGCGCTCAGGCACGTAGCCACGTGCTTTGAAAAAAGGCTCAGCGGTGTCGCTGGCATCCACCGTCAGTTTCGCAGCCCCGCGGGCCGCTGCCAGCTTTTCCAATGCGGTCACGAGCGTTGTGGCGACACCCTGCCGGGCGGCCTCGGGCAGCACATAGAGCATGTCGATGGTTTCCTTGCCCGCGAGGGCCGCAAAGCCTGCAATCTCGCCTTCAAACAACGCAATCAAAGTCAGCATGCCGGATAGCTTTTTTGCAAAAGCTGCCTCGTCCTCAACGGCTGTCAGCCATGCGTCGATCTGGTTGGCATCATAATCTTCCGATGCCAGCTCTTCGACACTGGCGCGGAATAACTCGACCAGCAGCGGCGCGTCGGCTTCAAGATAGGGGCGCAGGGCAATTGAGGTGGTCATGGATGCTCGTTTGAGTTTCGTGGTTTCGTCCCCTCACCCGGCGCGGAACGCGCCACCCTCTCCCAAGGGAGAGGGTTAAGCTCGATTGCAGCTAACCTTCTCCCTTGGGAGAAGGTGCCCCGCAGCGAACCCGGCTATAGCCGGGGTTCGCCTTTTAAATATCCATATCG
>CAIZGQ010000120.1 GCA_903932565.1 uncultured Hyphomicrobiales bacterium | reverse complement strand
GCATCCACAACCAGCACGGCTTCGGACGCCATCTGGAACAACAGTCGATAGCGTTTTTCTGCGCCCCGGATGCGCGCATATTCGCGCTCCATCGATTGCTGCGCATCAACAAGTTTCTGCTGCAACGACGCCATGGCGCGCAGATCGCGACCAACAGCCACAATGCGGCGATCGGTGTTGAAGCGAATCGCGCTGTAACGCACAGGCGCATCCGAACCGTGCTGGGTGGGGTGATTCACCTGCCGCCAGCGCGAGGGCATTTTCGGCACGGAATCGCGAATGAGTTCTTCGATCTTGGCTCTGCTGTCATTTGAGACAGTATCCACCCAACGACGACCAATCCAATCGCGATAGGTGTCGCGCGCAAGCTCGGCATTGCCAAAGCCCACATCCATTATGACGCCCTCGGCATTGATGACGAGCGCGACATCAGACGATGAGACAATCAGCGCAGCCGCCGTCTCCACATCAATCGCCGAGAGGCTGCTGTGCGCAGACGTGAACCGTGAGAGCACGGCGGCGGGGACAAGTGTGTCGATCAAGAACGCCGAGCTCCGATAAAGACTAGAATAAATGACATCGGCCCTGTCGCACGTTGTTTACACATCACATGGTTGCCTTAGCAAGTTTTGTGCGAGTGCAACAGCCGAGCTTGCATCCACAGCCGTCGCATCGGCTCCAAGCTCAACGCCAAGCTCTGGCTTGCCCTCAAAAAGAGGGCCGCCCACCAGCACAATGAGGCCGGGATTTTTTGAGACGTCGCGGCACTGCACAATGGCAGTGCGCAATGCGTCGAGATGACGGCTGCAACTGAGCGAGAACCCGACGACGTCAAATGATTCGCGACGCAGCCGGGACAAAAAGTTATCCACAGTGCCGCGCTCGCAGTGCCAGCCCGCCTGCGCAAAGAAGGTTTCCACCATGGCGACGCCTAGAAGGTGCGATTCGCCCGGTGCCGGCAGCAGCAGGCAACGCTCCTGACGCAGCGGCACCTGCTGGACCACGTCCGCAGAGGCGGCAACACGTCCCACAATATCCTCGAGCCGACCAAGGCTGATGCTAACCTCCAGAAAGTCGCAGCGGTCGTCTTCCCAGAGCGCACCAAGGTGGCGGGCGGCCGGGGTCAGCACCTCCAGCAGGATCTGCGAATCCGGGAGCCCACGGGTCTGCAGGGCCTGGACGCGGGCGAAAGCTAAAGAAGAGTCGAGGGCCAGCAGCGCGTCCACCATGTCCTCGACACAGGCAGGGGTGACCGTGTCAGGCAGCGCGGCACTGCAGATCGCCGAACGTTGCCGGCTAACCTCAGCCCCGGCACCCGCACCAGCGTCCCGGGCGAGATCGCGCGCCAACGGGGGCAGCGACCGTCCTGTCTCTGCCCGCTCGCCGGGCGCATTGACCAATGTGTCACGCCTTGGAACCAGCGCATCGCTGCTTAAAAGCTGCGGCAGGATGGCCGTCGTCACCAAACGTTCAAGCTCGCTGGCAATCTGTGCGGACCCCATTCGACGCCCTGTGGGCAAGGCGTTCCGCCCTGGAGAGGCACCGGCCCAGCCGCGCGGGCGCGCCGCGGACGAAGTGTCGCGTCGGGCATCCTGCCGACGTGATGAGGCCGGCTTGGTGACGGAATCCGGCATGGATGCCCCCAGTCTAAAACGCTGACAAATCAACGTATCGATACGTCGTGGCGGCCGTTACGGGCTGACGATCACAAATATGATGTAAATCTAAAATTACGTCAATCTAGATTGACAGTCTTTCGTCGCCAGTTCTAAACTCTGGTCATGAGATGCGGGCTTGAGGCCAGTGGTTTGGGGGCAACCCCATCCCAGAAGGTGCCGGGCCCAAGGTTTCCGATGAGGACGACGATGCAGACCAAGCAAACAGGGGGAAGCACGGTGCAGCCGCTCTACACGCCAGAGCAGCGCAAGCGCCGTGACGAATCTCCCTGGACCCTGGTGCAAGGCATTCTCGCACCCGTGCAGTTCCTCGTGTTCCTCATCAGTCTTGGTTTGATTCTCCGCACGCTGATCACAGGCGAGGGCCACGCGATTGCCAACGCCTCTGTCGTTGTGAAGACGCTGACGCTCTACACGATCATGATCACAGGCGCGATTTGGGAAAAGGTCGTTTATGGCCAGTACCTTTTTGCACCGGCCTTCTTCTGGGAGGACGTGTTCAGCTTTCTCGTGCTGGCACTTCACACAGCTTATCTCGGCGCGTTGGCTTTCCATTGGCTGGATGCCACGGGCCTGCTGATTCTCGCCCTGGCTGCCTACGCCACCTACATCATCAACGCCGGCCAATTCATCCTGAAGCTGCGCGCTGCGCGCCTTCAGAGTGACGCCGAAAAGCGCGGTTTCAACATGTCTTCCAATTCCATTCACGCCGAGATCGCATCATGAATGCTGTGACGCCGCTCTCACCCCCGCTTGTTCCGGCAACCGACGGGTGTATCTCGACGCCCGTCCTGAAAGAGCGCGGCCAGCGTGAGGTTTTCTGTGGACTGACCGGCATTGTCTGGCTGCATCGAAAAATTCAGGATGCGTTTTTTTTGGTTGTGGGATCGCGCACCTGCGCCCATCTCATCCAGTCTGCCGCTGGTGTGATGATCTTCGCCGAGCCGCGCTTTGCAACGGCGATCCTCGACGAGCGCGATCTCGCCGGCCTAGCCGACATTGACGATGAGCTTGATCGCGTTGTTGGTCGTCTTCTGGAACGGCGCCCGGAAATCAAGCTTCTCTTTCTGGTCGGCTCCTGCCCATCGGAAGTCATCAAGATTGATCTGAAGCGCGCCGCACAGCGCCAGTCGCAATTGCATTCGCCCAATGTGCGCATCCTTAGCTATTCGGGATCGGGCATCGAGACGACATTCACACAAGGCGAAGACGCCTGCCTCGCCTCACTCGTGCCAACCCTTCCCGCAGCCCCCGCTGATGCTGCACATTCGCTCCTTGTGGTGGGTGCGCTCGCCGATGTGGTCGAAGATCAATTCGGCCGCCTCTTTAAGGAAATGGGCCTGCAGGACGTACGTTTTCTGCCCATGCGCCACGCCCGTGATCTGCCGCCGGTCGGGCCCAACACATCCTATCTTCTCGCCCAGCCGTTCCTCGCCGACACAGCGCGCATTCTGGAAGAGCGCGGGGCCACGCGCATTGCAGCGCCCTTCCCGTTTGG
>CAIZGQ010000119.1 GCA_903932565.1 uncultured Hyphomicrobiales bacterium | reverse complement strand
CTGGCCTTTGTCGTCCAGAAAGAGCTCGTAGTTGAAGCCTTCCGGCGGGGTGCCATCCAGTGCGCGCACGATGTTGCTGGAGAGCTTGACCGAGTCGATGAGGTCCTTGCCCGCCATTTCGTAATCCACATGCAATGCATACCAGCGCATGGCCCAATCGGGCTTCCATTGCAGCTTGCAATGCCCACCGGTGACCAGTGTTTCAAAGGCTTCATTCGAGATGGGATCGCGCCAGACGATCGTGCCCGCCTTGGCGTCCATCGTTTCGATTGGCACCTGCATCACATGCCCGGTCTTGGGATGGATTGGCAAGAATGGCGAATAGGTTGCGGCGCGCTCTTCGCGCAGCGACGGCAGCATGATTTTCTGCACGTCCTCAAATCGCGCCAGCATGTGCAGGAGCGCTTTGTCGAAGCGCCCGGAGGTATAGTAGTCGGTTGACGAGGCGAACTCGTAGTCAAAGCCGAAGCGGTCGAGAAATGCCCGCAGCATGGCATTGTTGTGGTGGGCAAAGCTTTCAAACTTGCCAAACGGATCGGGCACTTTTGTCAACGGCATGCCGATGTAGCCTGCCAGCATGTCCTTGTTGGGCACGTTGTCGGGCACCTTGCGCAGGCCGTCCATATCGTCCGAAAAGGCGAGCAGCTTGGTCTTGATCGTGTCGTTGGTCAGGACGCGAAAGGCGTGGCGAACCATGGTTGTGCGCGCGACTTCACCAAAGGTGCCAATATGCGGCAGGCCCGATGGACCGTAGCCGGTTTCAAACAACACCTCGCTCTGGCCGGTTTTCGCCACGCGGGCGACGAGCTTTCGCGCCTCTTCAAATGGCCAGGCGGCGGACTGGCCGGCTGCGTCGGTAAGCGAAAGAAGAGCGGCGGCCGGAGCCGGTTGCGATGACATGACGACGTCCCGTGACTTGAAGGCTGTGCGGCGTCACGCGGCTGACACACGCTGTCAGCGGCGGGATCGGCAGAGCGGCGCGACACTAGGGAGAGGCTGCGCAGGCGTCAATTCAGGCTCAAGTTGGATCGGGCTGCCAGCGCATCAAACGCGTCGGGAGCCCGGAGGTCGGATTGCGCCCCGTGCCATTGGTGACAAACCCCTCGCGTTCGTAAAACCGAACTGCGCGCGGGTTGTCCGCGTTCACATCAAGTTGCAGCCCGGTCGGCGCGAGGGCTTTTGCCGCGTCGAGCAAATCGTGGGCGGCGCCACGGCCAAAGCTCGAGGGGGAGACGGCAATCTGATCGAGCCATCCGGTTGCAGGGTCCAGGGTCACGAAGCCAATGGGGCGTTGATCAGCATCCCGGGCCACCAAAGTGCGGGAGCCGGCGCTCTCCAGCTTTGCGAGATGGGCGAGCAGCCAGTCGCGCCGGGACTTGAAATCAATGGCGGGCATGACCGCTGTCCAGCTCGCGACCCAAAGGTCGGCGATGGGTTGATAATCCGCCGCGCTGGCGGGGCCGATCTCGACGGGAGGATGCATTTGCGCACTTTACGCGGACGTGATGCTCCATAAAGGCACGCCTGTTAAGCTTTGCAATGCCATTTT
>CAIZGQ010000118.1 GCA_903932565.1 uncultured Hyphomicrobiales bacterium | reverse complement strand
TATCGGATGTTACTGCTGGCGAGAGTCGAATCAAACGCGCACACAATCCCTCATCCGCCCCGCGCTGCGGGGCACCTTCTCCCAAGGGAGAAGGTTGAACTGGTCCGTGCCGCCCCTCACACGACCTCGATTGTCACCTTGTTTGGATAAAACGCCACATAATTGGCGATTTCTGCCACATCGGCCTTGGGTGTCTCATAAGTCCAGATGGCGTTTGCATCCGTCTTGCCATCCGCCACTAGCGAGAAATAACTCGCCGCACCCTTGTAGGGGCAAGTGGTCTGATGCGTCGTGCGCTCGAGATAGCTCATGTTGACATCCTGCCGCGGGATATAACGCGTCACGGAATAGGAGCCTTCCTTCAGATCAAGCGCCTTTGTGGTGTCGGCAATGACATGGCCGTGCCACAGCACGCGAACGCGGCCGCTGGTCGGCGTGATTGTGATATGGGCACTCATGACATTTTCTCCTGATTGATCGGCTGCGCGCGAAGCCGACGGGATGCGAAAACATAGAAGACGCCGAGCAATGTGGCTGCCAATCCAAACCACGTTACAGCATAAGACAGATGATTGTTGGGCACCGACAAAACTGTCGCACCGCCCATCAGCATGCCCTCGGCCCTGGCACTCGCCGGGACTGCGATCGCATCCTGATCAATTGAAAAAGGTGCAACGCGGGCAAGGCCAATCTGGCGTGCGATCGCGACAGGATCGCGCGTGAACCAGACATTTTTGACCGGATCATCCGGTGGGGTGAACGCATTGCGATCCTCAGGTGCGCGCAATAGTCCGTGGATTGTAACGTCGCCCTTGATTTGGCGGGCCATGCGCGTCGACGGATCCTTGTAGTCGAGGGGCACGAAGCCGCGATTGACGATGATGGCCGACCCGTCTGCAAGCAAGAGCGGCGTCAGAATCTGGTAGCCCGGCTTACCACCCGCTTCACCGGTGCCGCTGGCTGCGCGAAACAATGCGGTCTCGTGCGCATGGTCATAGGTGCCTGTGACGGTGACATGCAGATAATCATACTCATCGGGCTGCATGGCAGGCCAATTTGCTGCAGGCGGTAAGGGCTGCGCTGTCGCGTGGATGCGGCTGTCAATGCGCGCAAGCAGCGCCTCTTTCCATTGCAGCCGCTCGAGTTGCCAGATGCCGAGACCGATCAGCACGGCAAACGCCGGAATGACAAAAAGCATTTGCAAAATAAGGCTTTTCCAGCCTGTTGCTTGTTTACGCTCGGTGTTCGCCATGCGCTCTGCCTGCTGGATACGCGTGTTCAGGAGTCTTCGTGGAGACGACCCTGTTCAGCTTTATTTCGGTATTGCAGGGCGACCAGAATGCCTTTCAGCGGCCGCAGCAATCCACCACATACAACAAGCGTCAGCGGCAGGAAGATGACGAGATGGACCCAGAACGGCGGTTCGTAGCGCAACTCAACCCACAATGCTGCGCCAAGCACCAGAAAGCCGCCGATCAGTGTGACGAAGACAGCCGGTCCATCGCCTGCATCTGCAAAACCATAATCCAGCCCACACACATTACATTTGGGTGCCAGATTGAGAAAGCCCTTGAGCAACTTGCCTTTTCCACAGCGCGGGCAGCGGCACAGGAGGCCGGAGAGCCAGGCGTTCGGCTCTGTCGAGGGCGTTGAATGGGGCGATAAATCTGGCATGGCGCACCGGCGTTGGAGAGGGACATTCGATGCTGCCACCTGGACAGGGTCGTCAACGGAAAAGGGCGGCCCGATCCTGTTGGTCGGCCCGCCCTTTGGGTTCACTTTGGTGTTGAGAAATGCGGTCGCGAAAGCCTCAGCCTTCGATCACAGCGCCCCATGAGCCCCACACATAAATGCAGGCGAACAGGAACAGCCAAACCACGTCCACGAAGTGCCAGTACCAGGCCGCAAACTCGAAGCCGAGATGCTGCTTGGGTGTGAACTGGCCGGCCTGCGCGCGCAGCAGGCAAACCAGCAGGAAGATCGTGCCGATGAACACATGCGCGCCGTGGAAACCAGTGGCCATGAAGAACGTCGACCCGTAGATCGAACCCGCAAAGCCAAACGGCGCATGGGCATATTCATACCCCTGCACAAAGCTGAACAGCGCGCCGAGCAAGACTGTCAGCAGCAGGCCCTGCTTGAGACCAGCGCGATCATTGTGGAGCAGGGCGTGATGCGCCCATGTCACGGTTGTGCCGGACGTCAGCAGGATGAGCGTGTTGAACAGCGGCAGATGCCAGGGGTTCAGCACTTCCGTGCCCTTGGGCGGCCACGTGCCACTGGTGAACTCTGCGCGCAGATATTGATGCGCTTCGCCAGCAAACAGGCTCGCATCAAAATAGGCCCAGAACCACGCCACGAAGAACATGACTTCAGATGCGATGAACAGGATCATGCCGTAGCGATGACTCATCTGCACGACGCGGGTATGGAAGCCGCCGTTTTCAGCCTCGTGCACCACATCGGTCCACCAGGATGCCATGCAATACAAAACCGCGAGAACACCCGCACCAAACACATAGGGACCCAGCTTCAGGCCGCCGATGGTCATATGCTTCATGAACATGATTGCGCCCACCGCCAGCACGAACGCGCTGAGGGAAGACACGAGCGGCCACGGGCTCGGTTCGACAAGGTGGTAATCGTGGTTGGGTTTTGCGTGGCCGTCAGCCATGTTTCCCTCGTTGCCCTTGGGCCGCTCGCGGCCACGTCCAGAATCGGTCACCCGTCTCGTTGAGACATGATGACATGAAAGTCAAAGCTTGGGCCTGTCCGAAGCTGCGGCCACCGGCTGCGAGCGGACAGGGTAGAAGGTGTAGGACAGGGTGACCGCATCCACACCGGACATGGTTTCGTCCTTCTCCAGCGCCGGATCAAGGAAGAACACGACAGGCATGTCGACGCTCTCACCCGCTGCCAGAGTTTGCTCGTTGAAACAAAAGCAATTGATCTTGTCGAAGAAACTTCCGGCCTGATCCGGACTGACATTATACGCCGCCTGCGCGGTTACCGGAACCTTGGCCAGGTTCTTCACCTTGAAAAATACGGTGGCGGTTTCACCCGTTTGGAGGGTCACTTGCGAAACCTCGGGCAAAAAGGTCCAGGGCAGGCCAGCTCCAATGTTGGTATCAAAGCGCACCACGAGGCTCCGCTTGCCGCGCAGCGCTGGGGCTGTTTTGGCGACCTGCGTCGTGCCGCCGTAGCCCGTCAGCTGGCAGAAGGCGCGATAGAGCGGCACCGAGGCGAAGGCCGCGCCCAGCATCAACACCACTGTCCCCACAACGGCGCCCGCAACGAGTCCGTTGCGACGACCGGCACCAGCCTGCTCAACATAGGCCGGGCGGGACGTTGTCTCTGAGGGATTTGCCCTGTCGGAGGGTGGCGTGTGCGATTGCTCAGTCGACATGATCAGGACGGTGGCCGGAGAATGCCGGGACCCAGTTTCACGATGGTCACGGCATAAAAAATCAGCGCAAAGAACCCGACAGCAATGCCAATCGCAATGTTGCGAGCCTTGCGACTTTTCATCTGCGCTGGCGTGAGCGTGATGCGATCCTCAATCCGGATTGGGTCATTCATCATGAAGCCCTCAGTCCAAGATTAACGAACAGATCAAGTGTGCGCTCGCCGGCGATCTCCAGGAAGAGAGCAAACAAGTAGAGGATCGAATAGCCAAACAGGCGGCGCGAGGCGCTGTTGGCGGCCTCGCCCTCACGGACGCGGTAGACCCGGATGGCAGCCTCAAGAACCGCGGCGCCACCGACAATGGCAACAATGCCGTACGCCCAGGTCGCAAAGCCCATGACCCATGGCAGGACACCAAGAGGGGCGAGCGCAATGCTGTAGAGCAGGATCTCAAGGCGTGTGTGGTCCGCACCCTTGACGTTGGGCATCATCGGCACGCCGGCGGTCGCATAGTCCTGCGACTTGACGAGGGCCAGCGCCCAGAAGTGCGGTGGCGTCCAGATAAAAATGATTGCAAACAGGACGACGCTGGCAAGGCTGACACTGCCTGTGGCGGCTGCATAGCCAACAATCGGGGGCAGGGCGCCGGCGGCACCGCCGATAACGATGTTCTGCGGTGTCCAGCGCTTCAGCCACATGGTGTAGATGACCACGTAGAAGAAAATCGTAAAGGCAAGGAGCGCCGCCGCCAGCCAGTTGGCGACAATCCCGAGCGTGACCACCGACAGGAACGCCAGCGTCAGTCCAAAGGCCAGCGCTTCGCCGGGAAGCACTTTGCCAGCGGGCACGGGGCGGGTGCGGGTGCGCGTCATGACCGCATCAATGTCCGCGTCGTACCACATGTTCAGCGCGCCCGATGCGCCTGCACCCACGGCGATCGCCAGCAGCGACACAAAGCCGATCAGAGGATGCACGGGGACCGGCGCAATCAAAATACCAGCAAGCGCTGTGATGATTACCAACGTCATCACACGCGGCTTCAACAGCGCAAGATAATCACCGGGCTCGGCCAGCGAGATACGCGGCTCCAGCACTGCGGAGGGCTCGTTGTTGCTGATGAAGGTCATGCCACGCCTGGTGCAGGGGCCCTGAAACACAGGCCAAATTCAACGCTATTCAATGTGGAGCCCGGTCGCGGCATAAGCTGCGACCGGGGACTGTTTTTAGTGATCCGAGCCGGTGATACGCGGCAGGGTCTCGTACTGGTGGAACGGCGGCGGCGAGGACAAGGTCCACTCCAGCGTTGTCGCACCGACACCCCATGGATTGTCACCAGCCAGCTGCTTGCGAGAGAAGGCGTCGTAGATGATGTAAAGAAACAGCACCACGCCAGCGCTCGAAAGATACGAGCCGTAGGACGACACCAGGTTCCACAACGCATAGGCATCCGGATAGTCGATGTAGCGACGCGGCATGCCGGCAAGGCCG
This sequence comes from uncultured Hyphomicrobiales bacterium, assembly GCA_903932565.1. GTDB lineage: Bacteria > Pseudomonadota > Alphaproteobacteria > Rhizobiales > Beijerinckiaceae > Terripilifer. Next base: position 1,577 of record CAIZGQ010000118.1, on the reverse strand, counting down.
AGGAAGTGCTGCGGGAAGAAGGTCAGGTTCACGCCGACGAACATCACCCAGAAATGCAGCTTTCCAAGTGTCTCGTTGTACATGTAGCCCGTCATCTTCGGGAACCAGTAGTAGAAGCCCGCAAACAGCGCGAACACGGCACCCAGAGACAGCACGTAGTGGAAGTGGGCCACGACGTAATAGGTTTCATGGAGCGCGCGGTCGATACCAGCGTTGGCGAGCACCACACCTGTCACACCACCCACGGTGAACAGGAAGATGAAGCCGATGGCCCAGACCATGGGGGTGCGGAACGAGATCGATCCGCCCCACATGGTTGCGATCCACGAGAAGATCTTCACGCCGGTGGGCACCGCAATCACCATCGTGGCGAACACGAAGTAGCGCTGCGTGTTGAGCGACAGGCCGACGGTGTACATGTGGTGAGCCCACACGACGAAGCCGACGACGCCGATCGCCACCATCGCATAGGCCATCCCGAGATAACCGAAGATCGGCTTGCGCGAGAAGGTCGAGATGATGTGGCTGATGATGCCAAAGCCAGGCAGGATGAGGATGTAAACTTCCGGATGCCCGAAGAACCAGAACAGATGCTGGAACAGGATCGGGTCACCACCGCCAGCCGGATCAAAGAACGTCGTGCCGAAGTTACGATCGGTCAGCAGCATGGTGATTGCGCCCGCCAGAACCGGCAGCGACAGAACCAGCAGGAAGGCTGTGATCAACACGGACCAGGCAAACAGCGGCATCTTGTGCAGCGTCATGCCCGGCGCACGCATGTTGAAGATCGTGGTGATGAAGTTGATCGCCCCCAGGATCGACGACACACCCGCCAGATGCAGCGACAAAATCACGAAATCCATGGCCGGGCCGGGATGGCCGGTGTTGGATGACAGCGGCGGATACATCACCCAACCACCGCCAAAGCCCTTCATGCCAGGCGCACCTTCCATGAAACCTGATGTGAGCAGCAGGATGAAGGAGAAGGGCAGGAGCCAGAAGGAGATGTTGTTCATGCGCGGGAACGCCATATCCGGCGCACCAATCATCAGCGGCACAAACCAGTTGCCAAAGCCGCCGATCAGCGCCGGCATGACCATGAAAAAGATCATGATGACGCCGTGCGCCGTGATGAACACATTGTACATGTTCTTTGCAGCATCAATCGAGCCATCGCCCGCCAGAACGGCAGAAATGGACGGGAAGATACCGATGCCCGGGTGTGCCAGTTCCATGCGCATGGCGATGGACAATGCACCACCAATGATACCCGCAAAAATCGCGAAGATCAGATAGATCGTCCCGATGTCCTTGTGGTTGGTAGTTTCCAACCAGCGAACCCATCCACCCTTGTAGTGCCCGTCGTGGGACTCACTGACCGGCAGGCCAGGCGCCATTTCGTGTGCCATTGCCAACTCCTTTTTCTGAATTTCTTTAAATCTTGATCTGTTACTGCGCTTTGGCAAGCACGGTTGTGGCCACGGACTCTACCGCCGCAACAGGTGTAGTTGCCGGTTGTTTTTTGCTAGCCAGCCACTTGGCAAACTCTTCCTGAGTCACCACATTAACTACCACTG
>CAIZGQ010000117.1 GCA_903932565.1 uncultured Hyphomicrobiales bacterium | reverse complement strand
TCGCGGAACACGAGCAGCCGCGTTGATTCAATGGGCGGCGCCATCGACTGGTCCGATGCCGACACGCGATAATGGCCGCTGGTTTCAAAGCCCAGCATGTTGGCAAGACCAGCGGGGTCGAGAATGAGCACGATTGAGCCATCGCCCAGAATGGTGTTGCCGGAGTAAACCGGAATGTCGGCGATCGTTTGCGCCAGCGGCTTGACGACGATTTCCTGCACATCGGCGACCGCATCGACAATGATGCCGAAGGTGTATTGCCCAACGCGCATCACGACGACGAGATGATCGCCTGACGCCGTCACCGGCGCGCCGATCTTCAAGGCTTCGCGCAGATCAATCAGCGCAATGGCACTATCGCGCAATCGAAGTGCAAGCCCATGCCGACCGACATCGATCTGGTTGCCGCTGAGACCACCCAGCGGCAGCGCCTCGATCACCGAATGCTGTGGAATAGCAAAGCGCTGTCCAGCTGCCTCGATGATGAGGGCGGGCGCAATGGCCAATGTCAGCGGGATTTTCATCGAGAACACGGTGCCGGCGCCTGCCACCGTCGTCATGGAAATATTGCCGCCGATGGATTCAAGGTTTTCGCGAACCACATCCATGCCGACGCCACGGCCCGACACGTTGGTCACCGCAGCGGCCGTTGAAAAGCCTGGCTCAAAGATGAAGCGACAGACGAGATCGTCGCTCATCCGCGCTAGTTCATCTTCGGTCGCAAGCCCATTGGACAAGGCCTTTTGACGGATGCGCGCGACATCAAGGCCGCGTCCATCGTCCGAAATCTCGATGTTGATATGCCCCGCTTCATGATTGGCGGCGATCTTGATGGTGCCGACATCGCGCTTGCCTGCGAGACGCCGCTCGTGCGGCATTTCGATGCCATGATCGGCGCAATTGCGGATCAGATGCGTGAGGGGATCGCGAACAAGCTCAATCAATTGGCGGTCGAGTTCGGTTTCGGCCCCCTCGCTGATGAGTTCGATCTTCTTGCCCATCTGCGCGCTGAGATCGCGCACCAGCCGGGGCAGGTTGGCAAACAAGCGGCTCATCGGCTGCATGCGGGCGCGCATGATCGAATCCTGCAGGTCGCTTGTCAGTGTCGACAGGCGCTGCAGCGGCGGCTTGAGAAGGTCATCCTCGGTGTTGCGGGTGAGGGCCATCAGCTGGTTGCGGGTCAGGACCAGTTCGGACACCAGCGTCATGATGCGCTCGAGCGAGCCAACAGCGACGCGAATGGTGGAGGGCGTGCGCACAGGGGACGCAGCCTCTGCTGCGTGTTTCAAGGCGTCGTGGGCTGCGGCATCGGCAGCCTTTGGATCTTGGACATCGGCGGGCTGCGGGTCTGCCGGCAGGGTCATCGCGCGCGGCGGCTCGGGTTTGGCTGGCTTCTCTGTGGGCAGTTCGGGGGCCATCACCACGGGCGTTCTGGGCACGCCCGGCTCCTCACTGGCATCCGCGAGATCCAGCAGCTCGTCGTCGAACCCAAGCAAATGGGGCTTCGTGCCACCATTGTTGCTGGCAGCTTCAAGCGCTGCGATCAGCTGTGCGTCGTCACCCTCGGGCTCAGCAGCCGTCTTGTCGAGTTCGGCAAGAATGTAGCGAATGCGGTCGATGGCTTCCAGGATCAGCGTGACGCGCTCGCCGGTCGCCATACCGCCGTTGCGCAGATCGCCAATCAGCGTTTCGGCGGCATGGGCCACAGATTGCAGGCGATTAAGTCCGAGAAAGCCGCACGTTCCCTTGATGGTGTGAACAAGCCGGAAAATGTTGCCGATAATCTGCGCATCGGCAGAATCGCGTTCGAACGCAATGAGTTGTGTCCCGACTGCGTCGAGATGCTCGCTCGTTTCGGTCAGAAAGTCCTTGAGAAGTTCGTCCATGTCACCCATCGCGAACGCACGTGCACTTAAGCGTTCTGTTCGTTGGATGATCGCAGCAACCTGTTAAGGGAGCCTTAGGGCGAAGGCCGTTGAAACGCCCTCATCGCCTAAAAAAGATGACGAAATTGGAGGTGGGCTGGGTGTTTCGGTCCGCCCGCACCAATCAGGCAACGTCCGGCGGCGAAATCGAGTCCAGTCGTGGCTGGGCCTCAAGGCGCACACATTCAGGCTGCGCATCAATGTCGAGCACCATGTTGCAGGCCCGGGCGATCAGGCCGGTGTAAAAAGCCTGGATGCCGTGCGCGTCGACGCTCTCGCCTTCCGGCTTGCCCGCGACGAGGGATGCCACACCATGCGCAACGCGGGCATTTGTGCCCTTGGCTTCGAGCTTGATGGCAACGTTATCGCCCTCACCGGTGATGTTTACCTCAATCACACCTCCGCGCGGGATCGCTGCATGGGCGATCAGGCAGAGATTGAGCAGAAGCTTCACCTTGTTTTTTGGCATCAGCACGCGGGTGGCATTCCACACGAGCTTGGTCTTGTCTTCGCCAATCAGACCGCGCGCCACCTGCTCGGCATCGCCGGTGTCGATCGAGGCACCCGCAGATCCCGCCGCACCAAAGGCCAGGCGACAGAACTGCAGGCGGGCCGACGCCGTGCGCGCGCTTTTCTTGATGAGGTCGATGGCAAAGGCACGCATTTCCGCGTCTTTTTCATCTTCCAGCACTTCGAGGCCATTCACGATGGCACCGACCGGACTGATCACATCGTGGCAGACGCGGGAGCACAAAAGTGCGGCCAGATCGAGCGGATCGAGCGAGAAGATGGAGACCGGAAGCGTGCTGGTGTCCGACATGGGATGAGGGCCTTTCGTGGGCCTGGCCGTCAGCCTGGCGAGATCGAAGCAGATAAGCGTCTGGACTGTCATGGCGGCGGTAACCGGCCGCGAATCAGTCATGAAGCGTGATTTAAGCTGATAAACCTTTCTTGTTCGCTAGTGGAAGACAGAAACCCTGGTTTTGCATTTTGAAACCGGTGAGCACTTCCCGCCTCTCGATGCGCTGCCCATCTCTCTTGGATATTTGCATACAAGACAAAGAGGAGCCTAAGCTGGGGCACCCAGAGGGCTTTGTGCAAAGGGCTTGTGCTCGCGTAGGCCCGGCGAATGGTTACAGGCTTTTCAAGTTGGCCGATTGGCAGTTTGGAAACGGGGCCAGGTGGAC
>CAIZGQ010000116.1 GCA_903932565.1 uncultured Hyphomicrobiales bacterium | reverse complement strand
GACTGGACCCATGACTGATATCTACCCCCGTGACATGCGCGGCTATGGCCGCACCCCGCCAGACCCACGCTGGCCCAATGGTGCCAAAATCTGCGTCCAGTTCGTGCTCAATTACGAGGAGGGCGGCGAAAACAACATTCTGCATGGCGACGCCGCCTCTGAGGCGTTCCTCTCGGAGATCGTCGGGGCGCAGCCCTGGCCCGGCCAGCGCCATTGGAACATGGAATCAATCTACGAATATGGCGCGCGGGCCGGGTTCTGGCGGCTGTGGCGCATGTTCACCAAGCGCCGCCTGCCGCTGACCGTCTGGGGTGTCGCGACCGCGCTGATGCGCTCGCCTGAGCAGGTGGCGGCGATGAAGGAAGCCCATTGGGAGATCGCCAGCCACGGCTACAAGTGGATCGATTACAAGGATTTTTCCGAGGCTGACGAGCGCGCCCACATGAGGGAGGCGCTGCGCATCCACACAGAGGTGGTCGGTGAGCGGCCGCTTGGCTGGTACACGGGCCGCGCCTCGATGTTCTCCACCAAGCTGGCGATGGAGGAGGGCGGCTTTGTCTATTCCTCCGACGTCTATTCGGACGATCTGCCCTATTGGGTGCACGGGCCGAACGGGCCGCACCTGCTGATCCCCTACACGCTGGACGCCAATGACATGCGCTTTGCGACCCCGCAGGGCTTCAACACGGGCGATCATTTCTTCGCCTATCTGAAAGATTCCTTCGATTGCCTCTATCAGGAGGGCGTCGAGGGGGCAGCCAAGATGCTGAACGTGGCGCTGCATTGCCGCCTGGCCGGGCGACCGGGGCGCGCGCTGGGGCTCGAAAAATTCCTCGATTATGTGCAGGGACATGAGGGCGTTTGGGTCGCAACGCGGCTGGAGATTGCGCGCCATTGGCATAAGGAACATGCCCCATCATGACCGACGTTTTGCCAGACGCAGGCCTGTCGCCGCTCGATGGGGCGGCATTGGAGGCCATGATCGAAATGCTCGCCCGCAACACGGACGAGCCCGGTCGCCTGACGCGCCTTTATCTTTCCAACGCCCATCGCAACGCCATCCAGATGGTGACGGACTGGATGCGCTCAGCTGGCATGTCAGCGCGCACGGATGCGGCTGCCAATGTTGTTGGCCGCTACGAGGGGCTGACCCCCAACGCCCCGGTGCTGCTCATCGGCTCGCACATCGATACTGTGCGTAATGCGGGCAAATATGATGGCAATTTCGGCGTCATCGTCGGCATCGCGGCGGTCGCTGATCTCAACCGGCGCGGCGTGCGCCTGCCGTTTGCGATTGAGGTGATTGCGTTTGGGGACGAGGAAGGTGTGCGTTTTCCCTCAACCCTGTCCGGCTCGAAAGCGATTGCGGGCCGGTTTGATCCAGCGTGTTTGAGTGAGCGCGACAGCGCTGGCATGACGCGCTTTGAATGGCTGGAAGCGCTCGGCTGCCACCCGGAAGACATCCGCGATTGCGCCCGCGATCCACGAAAAGTGATCGGCTATCTCGAAGTGCATATCGAGCAGGGCCCGGTGCTGGAGGCCAACAATCTGCCTGTCGGCATTGTCACCGCGATCAACGGATGCTCGCGCGGCGAGATTGCGGTGAAGGGCTTTGCCGGGCACTCCGGCACGTTGCCTATGAACATGCGCCATGATGCGCTGACGGCCGCAGCCGAAATGGTGCTGGCGGTCGAGTCGCGTGGGGCAGCCGAGCCCGGATTGGTGGCCACCGTCGGGACGATTGGCGTTGTCGGCGGTGCCGTAAACGTTGTGCCGGGCGAGGTCCGGGCCTCACTCGATGTGCGCTCGCATTCCGACGGTCTGCGCCACAAGGCAGTCGAAGATATCCGCACGCTGGTTGAGGGAATTGCTAACCAGCGGGGCGTGAGTGCGACAACAACAACGCCCTATGATGCGCCCGCCACGCCATGCGACCTTGGCTTTCGCGCGCGGTTGGCTGCAGCGGTGACGGCGGAAGGCGTGACGCCCTTCGAGCTTGGCTCGGGCGCTGGCCATGATGCCATGGCATTT
>CAIZGQ010000115.1 GCA_903932565.1 uncultured Hyphomicrobiales bacterium | reverse complement strand
GCCCGTGCATCAAACGCAACGCGACGCACACTTTCCTGGAAACGATTTAGGCCTTGGCCGGCAGGGCCGAGGCCTCAAGAGCCACAGCGGCTGATTGCACGATGGACGCATAGCGCACCGCCGTATGAATGGCCTCGGCAGAGATGCCACCGTCACGCAACACCTTTTCATGCGCATCAATGCACATGCCGCAGCCGTTGATGGCCGAAACACCGAGCGACCAAAGTTCAAAATCAACCTTGGGAACGCCAGGATTTCCAATCACCGACATGCGAAGCTTGGCGGGCATCTTGCCGTATTCCTTGTTGGAGGCGAGATGCACGAAGCGGTAGTAGACGTTGTTCATGGCCATGATCGAGGCCGCAGCGCGTGCCGCCTCATAGTACTCGGTCGTCAGATGGGCAGATGCCTCAGCGCCAAAGGCCTGCGCGATCTCGGCATTGCGAGTCGCAATCGCGCAGGACAGGAGGAGGCCCCATTTCGTCTGCACGCCCAGCACGTCTTCGTTCACGAGCGAGGAGATGTTGAGCCGGACATCTTTGGCGAAATCCGGCAGACGAGCTTTTAGATCATCGAGCGTCATGGGAACTCCAGTTACAATTCAGGCAGACAGCACTTAGAGCGTTGCGCCGCCGACTTCGCGGTTGCACGGGCAAAGCTCGTCGGTCTGCAACGCGTCGAGCACGCGCAGCGTGTCCTTCGGGTTACGGCCAACGTTGAGGTTGGTGGCATACACGTGCTGGATCGTGTTCTCGGGATCGACCACGTAGGTCACGCGATAGGCAACGCCATCGGGCGAACGCACGCCAAGACCATCAACCAGCTGGCCCTTGGAATCGGCAAACTGCCAGATCGGCAACTTGTTCAAATCCTTGTGGTCGCGACGCCAGGCGAGCTTCACGTGCTCGTTGTCGGTCGAACCACCCATCACAACCGCGTCGCGGTCAGCAAATTCGCCCGAGAGACGCGCGAACTCAGCGATCTCGGTCGGGCAGACGAAGGTGAAATCCTTGGGGTAGAAGAAAATGACTTTCCACTTGCCCGGAAAGCTCTTCTCGGTGATCGACTCAAACGCGCTAACGCCATTTTCTTCATGCGCATTGAAGCCGGGCTTCACGCCTGTGACTTCAAAAGAGGGAAGTTTCTGACCGATACCAAGCATGGGAGACCTCGTTGTTAGAAGGATGGAAAAACCGCACGGCGACAGGACGAAAGAAGTGACACTGGTGAGGCTGACGAAGGGTGCAAACGACACCTCGAAAGACCGCGCCTCCCTGATGTCAATCAACCCGCAGGACATGACATAAACGCGTCAAACCAAGCGGCGATTGCAGTCTTTTGGGGAAAGACATGAGATTGACGCCGAGGCCGGTTAAACCCGCCGCAGTCTCATCTTGATGCCCCTGAGCGAGTTGATATCTCACCTGACCAGATTGATCTAATCGATAATATCACTTATTTCAATTGGCTAAGCCAATCGATACCGACTGTGGACGCTCCCATGAACCTCCGCGACCTGACCTATATCATCGCCGTTGCTGAGCAGGGGCACTTCGGCCGTGCGGCTGAGGTCTGCCATGTCAGCCAACCCACGTTGTCCGGGCAGATCCTGAAGCTGGAAGATGACCTCGGCGTCAAGATTTTTGAACGCGAGGGTCGCCGCATCCGCCCCACCGCGGTGGGTATCGACATTATCCAGCGGGCACGCCAAGCGGTGGCCGCGGCCGACGACATTACGCTGCTGGCACGCGCCAATCAGGACCCGCTGGCGGGTCCCATCCGGCTGGGGATCATCCCGACCTTGGCGCCATATGTGCTGCCCTGGATCCTGCCGCTGGCGGCTGAATCCCTGCCCCGCGCACCGCTCATGGTGGCCGAAGATACGACGCAGAAACTGCTAGAGGGCCTGATGCAGGGAAGCCTGGACGCTGCCCTGATGGCCACCGACGCGCCCGAGCGCATGACCGAGATTCCCCTGTTTGATGAGCCCTTCTGGCTTGTCCTGCCGCCCGGCCATCCGCTGGCGCGGCAAAACTCCATTTGCGCCGACGATCTCAGTGACCAGAACCTGCTGCTGCTCAACGATGGGCATTGCCTGCGTGATCAGGCGCTGGACTTCTGCGGCGGTGCCGACCGGGCGCGGGCGGCCGGTGCTGATGTGCGTGCCACAAGCCTCGAGACGCTGCTGCATCTGACAGCCGCCAATTACGGCATGACGCTTGTGCCCCGGATGGCGGTGCGGCGCGGCGGCGGGGTTCTCGATCATCTGGCGGCCCGCCCGCTCGATGGGCCCAACCACGCGCGCCGCGTGCGGATTGTGCACCGGAGCCACTCGCCCCGCAGCGCGGCGCTGGAGAAACTTGCAACCGCCATCCGCGATGGCGCACCTGATTGCGTGACGCGGGTGATCTAGATTGCGACGAGCCTTCTCCCTCAAGCGAGGATTTTCCTTCTCCCTTGGGAGAAGGTGGCACGCGGCGAACCCGGCTATAGCCGGGGTTC
>CAIZGQ010000114.1 GCA_903932565.1 uncultured Hyphomicrobiales bacterium | reverse complement strand
CGTCGCGCTCGTAAGCTCGCTCGCAAGAAGCTGCAGCGCGAAGGCCTGTTGCCCTCAAAGCCGAAGCCGGCTTTCGGTGCCCGTCCCTGATTTGCCTTCGTCTTGGCGCAGACGCCCGCTGACCGAATTGGTTGCCGGGCCTGTCGCGCCGGGAGCGCAAATAGTGACCGCCCTGGCTGCTGTGTCTTAAACAGCACAGCGTCTGGCGGTCCTTTCGAGACAGGTTAGCTCTTCAACCTTTGTCTTTTTCTCGCTATCTTTTCATCTGATGAGTCTGGTCGCCGGGCGGGATCAAACCCGGTTTGCAAGACAGCAACCGCATGTCCGTCTGGGACGGCGACCACAAGGGCCGAAATCGATGAGTGAAGCTCATATCGCCAGCTTGCCCCATCCGAGTGCACCTTTGCGCTCGCCCATGAGCCGCATGCTGATGTTCAGCGCGGCGCTGTGTGCCCTGGCCCTCGCGGGATGTGATGCAGCTGGCTCGATGATGCCGCGCACGGCTGGTGTTGCAGAAGTTCAGACCCCCGACAGTTCGAGCGCGGAAAACATCACCTCGCTGAGCGAAGTGGTGAAGCGCAATCCCAATGACGCGACCGCTTATAACACCCGGGGCGTGGCCTATGCGAAAATCGGTCGGTTTCAGGAAGCGATTGCTGACTTTACCCGCGCCGTGACGCTCGACCCCAATCATGCGGCCGCATATACGAACCGCGCCTTGGCGTATCGCCAGATCAATCGAAATGACTTGGCGCTGTCGGACTTCAATCGCGCCGTTGAGTCAAATCCCAACCACGCTCCCGCTTACCTCGGCCGTGCCAATCTTGAACGTGTCCAGGGTGATCTGTCCGCAGCGCTCAGCGACCTTGACCGCGTAATCCGCATTGCGCCGGAAGGCGCACAGGCCTTTCACGCGCGAGGCTTGATCTACCAGAAGCAGGGTGACGACGCCCGCGCCATCAAGGACTTCGACAACGCCATCGACCGCGATCCGTTTGCTGCCGCCCCTTATCAGGCGCGTGGGCAGAGCCTTGTGGCCGTTGGGAAGTTTGATGCGGCTGTGGAAGATTTCAACGCTGCACTCAATGTTGACAACAAGAATGCAGATGCGTGGGCGGGCCTTGGCCTGGCCTACGAGCGGTCCGGCAACCGTCCCAAGGCGCAGGAATCCTACCAGCGTGCGCTCGTTGTGGACGCTTCGAACCGGACGGCCAAGGACGGCATGAGCCGCGTTGGCCGCGGCTGATCGGTTCGTATCTCTCATCCAATTCAAAACAAAAAAAGGCGGGCACAGGACTCGCCTTTTTGCTTTCTGTTGTCAGCAGCTCAGTGCCCAACCGCCTTAGTGCCCCAGCGCCTTGTTGATGTTTTCAACCATCTTCTTGGCATCCGCAAAGAGCATCATGGTGTTGTCTTTGAAGAACAGCTCGTTCTCAACGCCAGCATAGCCTGAGCCCATGCCGCGCTTGATGAAGAGCACGGTCTTGGCCTTCTCCACGTCCAGGATCGGCATGCCGTAGATCGGCGACTTCGGATCAGTCTTGGCCGAGGGGTTCGTCACATCGTTGGCACCGATGACAAACGCCACGTCGGCCTGGGCAAAGTCCGAGTTGATATCTTCAAGCTCGAAAACTTCGTCGTAGGGTACATTGGCTTCAGCCAGCAGAACGTTCATGTGGCCGGGCATGCGGCCAGCCACCGGGTGAATGGCGTATTTCACCTCGACGCCTTCTTTCTTCAGCAAGTCTCCCATTTCGCGCAGCGCGTGCTGGGCCTGTGCCACCGCCATGCCGTAGCCCGGCACGATGATCACGCTTTGTGCGTTCTTCATGATGTAGGCAGCATCTTCAGCCGAGCCCTGCTTGACCGGGCGGGTTTCCACTGCGCCTGCCGCAGCGGGTCCGCTGTCGCCGCCAAAGCCGCCCAAAATCACCGAAACGAAGGAACGGTTCATGCCCTTGCACATGATGTAGGACAGGATCGCGCCAGATGAGCCAACCAGCGCGCCGGTGATGATCAGCGCGAGATTGCCGAGCGTGAAGCCGATGCCAGCCGCTGCCCAGCCTGAATAGGAATTGAGCATCGACACGACAACCGGCATGTCAGCACCACCGATCGGCACGATGAGCAGTACGCCGAGCGCTAGGGACACGAGCGCGATCAGCCAGAACACCAGCGGCGACTGAGCAACGACGAAGGCAATCACCAGCACAACGAGCAGGGCTGCGAGACCGCCATTGATGACGTGGCGATTGGGCAACATGATCGGCTTGCCCGACATGCGACCATCAAGTTTCAGGAAGGCGATGATCGAGCCCGTGAAGGTGATCGCGCCGATGGCAACGCCGAGGGACATTTCCACAAGGCTCTGCGCATGGATTGCGCCGGGTGCGCCAATGCCAAAAGCTTGCGGCGCATAAAACGCACCAGCTGCCACCAGCACGGCGGCAAGGCCGACCAGCGCGTGGAAGAAGGCGACCAGCTGGGGCATCGCTGTCATTTGTACGGTGCGGGCGCGCCACGCGCCGATGGCGCCGCCAATGGCGATGCCAGCAAACACCATGAGCCAGCTCGAAAAGCTTGAAGGGACGCGATAGGCCAGCGTGGTGAGGACGGCAATGCCCATGCCCACCATGCCAAACAGGTTACCCTGCCGGGATGTCGCCGGGGAGGACAGGCCGCGAAGGGCCAGAATGAATAGGATGCCGGAGACGAGATAGAGAAGTGCCGCGAAATTGCCGCTCATGGTCGCTCAGCCCTTCTTCTTATACATGGAGAGCATGCGCTCGGTGACGAGGAAGCCGCCGAAGATGTTCACCGAGGCGAGGATCAGCGCGATAAAGCCAAAAATCTTGGCGAGTGTGGTGCCGAAATCATCGCCGCCCGTGGCCTCGACGCCAACTGCCAGCAGCGCACCAACCACGATGACCGACGAAATGGCGTTGGTGACGGACATCAATGGTGTGTGCAGGGCCGGGGTCACAGACCAGACCACATAATAGCCGACGAACACCGCCAGCGCGAAGATGGCGAGCTGGAACACGAAGGGGTCGATGGCCCCGCCAGATACGGCATGGGCCGCGCTGCCGACGGCATTTGCCACCTGCTCGGCATAGGTGTGGGCGGCGTCGGACGCTGCCTTTGCCGCATCGGCTGCAGCTTGCGCCCGTTCAAGCAATTGCTGTGGAGTTTCGTTGGCCATGACGCGCGCCCTCTGAGGTGCGGGGAAAAGATCTTGGGGTAGGATGGATACCGAAATGGGCCACACCCCGCCGGGTTGTGGAATCAGGCGGCGGCAGGCTCTTTGGGCAACAGATTGGGATGCACAATCGCGCCGTCCCGCGTCAGCAGGGTCGCTTTCACGAGTTCATCATCCCATTTGGGCGCCAGCGCCTTCGTTTCCTTGTCCACAAGCGTCTCAACAAAGGCAAACAGGTTGCGAGCGTAGAGCGCCGACGCCGTTGCCGCGAGCTTGGTGACGTTGGATGAACCGACAATCTTCACGCCATTGGCCGTGGTGACGATCTCATTGGCCACAGCGCCTTCGACATTGCCGCCGCGCTCGACAGCGAGGTCGATCAGCACTGAGCCGGGCTTCATCGAGGCGATCATGTCCGCCGTCACAAGACGCGGCGCTGGCCGACCGGGGATGAGAGCGGTGGTGATGACGATGTCCTGTTTGGCGATGTGGCTTGCCACGAGGGCTGCCTGCTTGGCCTGATAATCCTTCGACATCTCCTTGGCGTAGCCGCCCGATGTCTCAGCCTGCTTGAACTCGTCATCCTCAACGGCGACAAATTTCGCACCCAGGGATTCAACCTGTTCTTTTGTCGCTGGCCGCACATCGGTCGCTGTCACGATGCCTCCCAGGCGACGCGCGGTCGCAATCGCCTGCAGGCCAGCAACGCCAACACCCATGATGAAAATCTTGGCGGCGGGCACGGTGCCGGCTGCTGTCATCATCATGGGAATGCCACGACCAAATTCTGATGACGCATCGATCACAGCGCGGTACCCGGCAAGATTGGCCTGGCTCGAGAGGACGTCCATCACCTGCGCGCGGGTGATGCGCGGCATGAACTCCATGGCGAAGGCGTGGACGCCTGCCTTGGCAATTGCGCCAATTGCGCCTTCATGACCGTAGGGGTCCATGATGGCGATGACCGCAGCGCCCGCCTTGACGCCACTCAGGGAAGTGCCATCGGGACGGCGGACCTGAAGCACCACATCCGCGTCAGACAAGGTCTCGGCACGGGTCGCCGCAAGGCTCGCCCCGGCTGCTGCAAAGTCCGCATCCGGATAACCGGCATGGCCACCCGCGCCCGCCTCGATCACCACGGTTGCGCCAAGGCCGATGAATTTCTTCACAGTCTCGGGCGTGGCAGCAATGCGTGTCTCGGCGGGGTCAAGCTCGGCAGGAACTGCGATACGCATTCAGGACTCCAGGCAACTGGATGAACGAAAAATCGATTTGGAAAAGGGACGCGTGTGCTGCGAAAACATGCAAAATCCATGCATGTTGACGGGCGCACAAGCCATCACAGCAGGGTGACGGCCATGAACACCATGATGAGAATGACAACGACGGTCGCAATCTTGCTGAGCTTGATGAAGCCAGCAAACGTCCGCTCGTGTTCGGCATAATCCATCGCCGGGTGATCTTGGGAAGATGCGGGTGAATTTGCCATGCGAGGCCCCTGTCAACAAAGAAATCTATATCGGGTTTAGCTCAAGTCCCGCGAGCGGGCAATCGGGCCAAGTCTGGCCGGAAATGCGCACCGCACCCGGCTCGTCACATCGCGGGTCATTCCCGCAGACGCCGGTGTTGCAATCTCAGGATCTCACTGCAGCAGGCTCCGACTTGGCGGCCGCCTTGCCGCTTTTCTTGGGCTGCCTGCTGGCTGGCGCGGATACCTCCGCAGTCTCTGTCTCATCCGCCGCAACGTCGGGCGCACCGATCCGCTTTTTGGCGTTCGAAAGGCATGCCAGCAGGCGCCGCTCGAACGCGCCGGGCTTCTCGGTGCAAAGTCGGTCGAAGATCGGCTCGGCCTCCTTCACAAGGGTTTGCTGGGCGCTGGCAACTTTCTGCAGAAGTGGCGCTGCCTCCTTGCCGACGGCCTCCTTTGCAAACACGCCAACCATCATCAGATCGTGGTGCTCGCCAAGCTTGTCGCGCAGCAATTGCGCTTCCATGGCCCAGGCGCGAAACAGCTTGGGCCACGCCCGTTCCAAGGCCTCGATCTGGTAACGGTGCATGATGAGGGGCTTGCGCAGATCATGCAGGGCTTCGTCTTCGTGATTTTCGAAGGCAAGTGTGCCGCGGTAGCGCAGCGTCTTGTAGGTCCGACGAGCGGACACGGCGAGGGCCTCCGGGCTGGCCTTCGCAAGATCCCAGGCCGATATCGATTTCGAGAGTT
>CAIZGQ010000113.1 GCA_903932565.1 uncultured Hyphomicrobiales bacterium | reverse complement strand
TGAAAGACGAAGCGGGAGTGATTTGACCATGGCAACGCTGCTTCTGGCCGACGTCTCAGCCGGCAAATTGAACGACGCCACCACCAAGGCTTTGACGGCAGCTCGCGCGCTGGGCGCGCCAGTTGAGATCCTCGTCGTGGGCGAGGGCGTCTCAGCCGCCGCCGAGTCGGCTGCAAAGCTGGACGGCGTGGCCAAGGTCCATGTGGCCGAAGGCCCGGCCTATGCCCATGCCATGGCCGAGCCGATGGCCGCACTCATCGTCTCGCTGGCGGGCTCCTTTGATGCGCTGGTTGGCAGCGCCACCTCGCTCTCCAAAAACGTCATGCCCCGCGTTGCGGCGCTGCTGGATGTGGCGCAGGTGTCCGAGATCACCAAGGTGCTGGGCCCGGACACCTTCGAGCGTCCGATTTACGCGGGCAATGCGGTGCAGACAGTTCAGGCGACCGACGCCAAGAAGGTCATCACCGTCCGCACGGCCGCCTTCCAGGCGACGGGTGCCGGGGCGAGTGCCGCCCCGATTTCGCCGGTTGCGGCAGTGGCTGACCCCGGCGTGTCGAGCTTCAAGGGTGAGGCGCTTGCCAAGAGCGACCGGCCGGAACTGGCCTCAGCCAAGATCATCATTTCCGGTGGTCGCGCCATGCAGAATGCCGAGAACTTCAAGACCGTCATCGAGCCCGTGGCTGACGCGCTGGGTGCCGCCATGGGCGCGTCGCGTGCTGCGGTTGATGCGGGCTACGCGCCCAACGATTGGCAGGTGGGCCAGACCGGCAAGGTGGTGGCGCCCGATCTCTACATCGCGGTCGGAATCTCAGGTGCCATTCAGCATCTGGCCGGCATGAAGGATTCGAAGGTCATCGTCGCCATCAACAAGGATGAGGACGCGCCGATCTTCCAGGTTGCCGATTACGGTCTGGTGGCCGATCTGTTCACGGCCCTGCCTGAACTGAAGTCTGCGCTCGATAAGTAAGCTGTTGCGCCGCAACCACGCTGGACCCGCGGCGGAACTCCCCTATGATGCGCTGCGGTATCAAGTGTCCCCATTCCTCTCATTGGACTCCAAGGCTCCCATGACGATCGAAATCCAGCGAATTGGCGTGGTCGGGGCTGGCCAGATGGGCAGCGGCATTGCGCAAGTCTGCGCGCAGGCTGGCTACCACGTCGTCATGACCGATGTGACGGAAGATCGCCTCAAGGCGGGTCTGGCCACGGTCAACGGCAATCTCGCCAAGGCCGTCGCCAAGGAGCAGATCACGGAAGGCGACCGCACCAAGGCCCTGTCGCTGATCTCGACCAATCCGGATTATATCGGCTTTGCAGATTGTGATCTTGTCATTGAAGCTGCGTCCGAAAACGAGGACGTGAAGCGCAAGATCTTCGCCAAGCTTTGCCCGGTTCTGAAACCCACGGGCATGATTGCATCAAACACGTCGTCGATCTCGATCACGCGGCTCGCGGCCTCGACCGACCGGCCGGAACGCTTCATCGGCATTCACTTCATGAATCCCGTGCCGCGCATGCAGCTTGTCGAGCTGATCCGGGGCATTGCGACCGAAGACCAGACATTTGAGGCCTCCAAGGCCTTCATTCTACGTCTCGGCAAGGTGACGACGGTGTCGGAGGATTTTCCGGCCTTTATCGTCAACCGCATCCTGCTGCCGATGATCAACGAGTCGATCTACACGCTCTATGAGGGCGTGGGCTCGGTCGAGGCCATCGACACGGCCATGAAGCTGGGGGCCAACCACCCCATGGGACCGCTGCAGCTGGCGGATTTCATTGGCCTTGATACCTGCCTGTCGGTGATGCAAGTGCTGCACGAAGGGCTGGCCGATTCCAAGTACCGCCCCTGTCCGCTGCTGGTGAAATATGTCGAGGCGGGCTGGCTTGGTCGCAAGACCCAGCGCGGCTTCTACGATTATCGCAGCGGCACGCCGGTCCCGACCCGCTAAACGCATGCGCCATCCTGGCAGTTTCGGCCTCCGCATAGGGCACTTGTTGCTTTTGCCCGCCTGATTGCAGGCAAATCCCTGCCTTTTTCCCTGCGACATGGGGAACAGCTTCACAAGCCCGTCATCCCGACTGTAGACTATGACAGCTATGGGATTCGACTCTTGCACCCGCAGGGGTCGTTGACGGAAGAGGCGCTCTCTTGAGGACACGCTTCCTACCCGGCTCGCTGCCGGGAGAGGTCCTGACGCAAGCACATCACGGCATGGAGCCTGCTCTGCCGTGCGCAGATGACTCAACCCTCGGTATGGTCTTGCTTACGGCGTTCGCCCGGTGTCGCCGGGTTTGGACTGACCTTCGAAAGACCCCAATTTTCAGGCTGTTATCCCCGGGGCGTGCTCTGCACGCCGCGATAACGCATTTCACATCCATCGCAAAAGCAGCGGGACGGCATCTCGCGGGTCCAAATAGCCTTGTAAATCGTCATGTAAATAGTCTTGGCCGGTTGCGGCACGAGGAGGTTGTATGGGTTGCCTGACCCCTGAGTTGAACACGCTCGTGTTGAATGCGGATATGCAGCCCTTGAGCTGGGGACCCTTGTCCGTCTGGCCCTGGCAGGATGCGCTGGTGGCCGTGTTGCAGGGACGTGTCCGACAGGTGTCCTCCTATGATGTGGAGGTTCATTCGGTCCGCCAATCCTTCAAGGTGCCGTCGGTTGTGGCACTCAAGGATTATCATCGCCGCAAGAAGGTGTCCTTCACGCGCTATCACGTGTTCCTGCGCGATTCCTTCTCCTGCCAATATTGCAACAAGCGGTTTGAAACGCCCGAGCTGACCTTCGACCATGTGCTGCCGAAATCGCGCGGCGGCACCACTTGCTGGACCAACATTGTCACCTGCTGCGCCAAGCACAATCTGCAAAAGGGCAGCAAGACGCTGCGGGAAAGCGGGCTGAACCTGGCGCGCAAGCCGTTTCAGCCTTCGCCCTCGCAACTGGACGCAATCGCGCGCCGGATCATGCCGCAGGAAAAGCTGCATGAAACATGGCTCGATTATCTGTACTGGGATTCCGCGCTGGAGCCGTGAGGGTTATTCGCCCTCACGTCACGTCACGTCGCGTGTCGCGCGCTGTCGTTTGATCAGCTGCGCAAAAACGCTTGTCCCCATGTGTTGAGCGTGCGCTCGGCATGGGGCCATTCACCAACCGGCTTGTCGGCGGGCACGATTTCGAGTTCGGCGGAGACTTCCACCCAGTTCCCATCGATATCGTGCACGAAGACAAACAGATTGTTGCCGGGGCCGTGGCGGCCGGGGCCCCATTTCACGGGCTCGTGCAGGCTGGCAAAATGATCGCCCCAATCGCGGATCGCATTCCATTCAATGGCTTCATAGCAATGATGGTCGAGGCGATCTTCGCCCGCCTGAAACACCGCCAGCGAATGATGCTCATCGTCCGTGCGCATGAAGCATGTCTTCAATGCGCCGGTGTCATCAAGCACGCGATCTGATTGGCGCAGCCCAATGATGCTTGTGTAAAATTCGACAAACGCCTCCGCGTTGCGGCTGGCGACCACCAGATGCTGGATGCGGCCGGGGAGGCGCTTGGCGTCAGATTTAAGCGTGGTGGGCTCAGCCAGCCCCATCTCGATCCAGTTGTTGTTGGGATCGCGGAAGGCCACGCCATCTTTAAATTGTGACGTCGCCAAAGGCACCTCTTGAATGCCAGCAGCTTTCAGGCGCGCCCGCAGCCCATCGAGTGCCGCCTTTGACTGTAGCGCATAGCCAGCGGCGCGCAGCGTTTTGGCGGGACCTTCAGAGATGATCAGCACGCGCTCGGGCCCGCGACAAATGAAGCTCGTGCCATCGGCCTCGACCTCCATGTCCATGGCCGCCTTGTACCAATCGGCCAGACGCTTGGGATCGGGCGAGGAAATATCGAGGTGATGCAGGCGGCCCCGGAAGGCGGATGTCTCGGACATGTGAGAAAACTCCTGATGGAACGGCGATTTCAGGCGGCACGGGCCTTGGTGGGGAGGCGTGCGCCAGTGGCGTAGGAGAGGTTTCTGACGCTCGCAGCAAAGCGCTCGATATCAGCGGCGCTCGTCACAGCAACAGCCGCCGCGATGTAACGGTCGGGCCGCACCAGCAAGAGCACGTCGCGATTGAATGCGATCTTGGCCAGTGTGTCTTCGAGATCGCGGAGCGCCGTGACGCCCTCTGCCTCAACAGGATCGATATTGTAGCGATGCGTCACGACGGCCAGATGTGCGTCGATCTTCAGGCCATGGCCCTGCGCCATCGCATCCGCCATCACCTTTTGTGCATTAAAGCCAACTGCGATCAGCGCAAAACCGTTGCCTGACAGCGCGTCAAGGCGATGCGTCACACGGTTGCGATCCTCGACAAAGGGTTGGGGCATCATGCGGCCCGCCAGCTTCAGCGGATCGCCGGGCACCAAAAAGCCTTCGTGATAAAAGGGCTTTGGCTTGTATTTGTATTGGGCGAAATAATCGTGCAGCGGCGGGATGAGTTTCGACAAGCGAAACAGGCCCTGCACAAACCGCGCGTTCCAGATGGACGTTGGCATCATCACGCGGCCGATGTTCATGGCAAAATCAATCAGGGCGCGCGCATGGGGGGCGCGCTCGGATTGATAGCTTTTGAGCAGGTCGACTCCGAGTTCGCCTTTGACGACAGCGGCAAGTTTCCAGCCAAGATTATGCGCGTCGCGAATGCCGCTGTTCATGCCCTGGCCTGCAAAGGGGGGCGTCAGATGCGCGGCGTCGCCTGCAATGTAGATGCGCGCCGTGTTCCAGATGTCGGCGACGCGCGCATGGAAGGTGTAGACCTGTGCGCGCACAATAGGCGCATCCGCATCGGGACCAGCCGCCGCCAGCATGGCGTGGACGGCCTCGGGCTTTGTGACGTCCTCTTCGCGTTCGCCATCGCGGAGCATGAATTCGTAACGCCGAATGCCACCCGGGCCCGGTAGGCAAATCGCAGGGCGGGCGGGATCACACAACACGCGCGTCAGGCGCAGACGTTCCTTGGTGGCGCCCAGATCCACAATCAGCCAGCGCTGCGCATAGGTCGCGCCCTGCAGCGTCGCGCCGACAACCTTGCGCAACAGGCTGCGGCCGCCATCACAGCCCACCACATATGATGCGTGGAGCGAGAAAGACGCTTGATCCTGCGGGGTGAGTTTCAACGTGACGCCAGATGTGTCTTCAACAACCTCGTCGCACGTATGCTGGAACAGGGTCACAACATTGCTGAAACGGCCGAGGCCATCGCGCAGCGTGGCTTCCAGAATCGGCTGCGCAAAGGCATTGCGGCGCGGATAGCCAAAGTCGCGCGCCTTGGGTTCCACCTGCGCAAAGCAAACC
>CAIZGQ010000112.1 GCA_903932565.1 uncultured Hyphomicrobiales bacterium | reverse complement strand
GACACAGAGCGCGTCAATCGTCATGCGGCCCTGGTTTGCGATCATCGCTGCAATTGCCGAGGCCTCCGCGCAAATTCCGAGCGGATACGCAGAGTTTTCGACGTTGCAGCCGGTGTGAACCTTGCCGTCGCTGGTCAGCAACGCCGCACCAACAAAAAAGCGGGAATACGGCGCATGGGCATGCATCCGGACCCGGTCCGCCGCAGCAAACAGCCTGTTCAACGTGTCATCTTGATCCGCATATCCCAAGTTTTCGTTCCGAATTTTCGACCCGATGTGTCATCGCAGTCTTGAGCCGGTCATTCCCGGACCCTGTCGCTCTGACGCTAATCCCACCACGATGTGGCCAGCCCAGCGTGACCTCGTCAATGCCTGTTTCAATGGACGAGACGGGATGATGAACCGCTCCGTAATTGATCTGTCATGGGCTGTTGCAATCCTGAAGGGTTTGCGGCATATGAAGGCCGTCGGCGCGAGCCGGTACGGATGCGGGTGTAGCTCAGGGGTAGAGCACAACCTTGCCAAGGTTGGGGTCGAGGGTTCGAATCCCTTCGCCCGCTCCAAAAATGGCACGTCACTGAGGGATCGACCATATCGCTGAGCTTCCAGCTCACGCAGGTCGACCACGGCGATATTCTCACCAATTTCCATTCACGAGACAATCGTCAAGCCAGCGCTCGCTCGGCTGCCGCTGCCAGCTTGAACAACGTCCCGTCCTGACCATTGAAGGCCGACATCATGAGCCCAACCGGGGCGACGTCGGCCGACCCGATGGGAAGTGAAATCGAGCACCCGTCGAGCCAGTTGAAGACCGTGGGATTACGCAGGCAAAGGCCATTGAGGCGCCCAAACTCCGCATCGGTGGTAAAATCGCTCAGGCGTGGCGGGGTGATGGGCGTTGTTGGGCAGACAATGGCGTCAAATCCAGCGAGACGATGGCGCACATCAGCGATAAAACGCTGCCGGGCGTGCAGCAAATCCACATAATCAGCGGCAAGCTGCGCCGATCCGACTTCGATTCGCACCTTGACCCGGGGATCGTAATCAGCGCCCCGCTCGGCCAAAAGCGCCCGGTGCCAAGCGAAACTTTCAGCCGCCGTGAAGCTCGCCTTGGCGCTCATCTGCGGAATTCTGGACAACTCTGGGACGTCCAGCTCGACGATGTCAGCGCCTGCACGTTCCAGCCGTTGGCAGGCCTCGCGGAACGCATCACGCACGGCCGCCTCGGACCCATCCCAAACGTAATTGGTGGGCGACGCGAATCGAACCCCTTCAAGTGAACCAGAAAGGTCGTGCTCAGGCTCGCCGGCAAGAATTGAATCGACATTCGCGCAGCACGAAACGGAGCGCGCCATCGACCCGATGGAATCCAGCGTCCACGAGAGCGGCACCGCGCCTTTTGTCGGCACGCGCTGGGCGCTCGGCTTGTATCCGACGAGCCGGTTGAACGCGGCTGGAATGCGGCATGAGCCGCCCGTGTCGGTGCCAAGCCCTACATGTGCCATGTGATCAGCGACGGAGACGGCCGCGCCCGATGACGAGCCGCCCGGGATATGACCTTGCGTCCGATTCCAGACCCCGCGCGGCGTTCCGTAATGGGGATTGAGGCCGACGCCGGAATAGGCAAACTCCGTCATGTTGGTGCGACCCATCACAACGAAACCCGCTTGCCGCAATCGTGCGACGGCCGTTGCATCCTCAGCTGCTGGAGGACGATCGGACAAGACTTTCGAGCCCGCCCGTGTCACCTGCCCCTTGATGTCGAAAAGATCCTTGATCGATATGGGAATCCCGGCAAATCGCGACGGAGCCGCCCCGGCTTTGCGCAACGCATCCATGGCATTGGCAACAGCCCGCGCGCCAACAGTGTCAACGGAGATATACGTCAGCGCACCCTCGCCGTCCGGATCGGCAATGCGTGCCAAACAATCTTCCACGAGTTGACGGCTTGTGATCTCGCCCGTGTCGAGCTGGCGGGCGATATCTTCAAGCGTCGGCGCAGGCTGTGACATGATCAGACCGGATCGTAATAGTGCAGCTCAAACAGGATGCAGCCTTTTTCCGATTTGAACGGGCCATGAAACGCGCCCGGCGGCCGGCAGGCGTAAGTGAAAGGCCCGAACGCATCGCCGCCATGGCCCTGCTTGTCGTTGCCGACGGTCAGATCACCAGACACCAGGAACACTTCTTCCCAATAATCATGGACGAAAGGCTCCGTCGTGTAGACGCCGGGGTCAAAGCGCAACAGGCGCGAGCGTGTGCCCTTCTTGCCCTTTTCATCAAGTCCACCGGCCAGAATCTTCTGCTGGATTCCGGACGGATAACCGGTCGGAACCTCCCAGCCGCGGGTCATGTCGAGGGTGTGAAATTCATCGTGAATCTTGTTGACGGGCATGGTCGGCTCTCCCTTTTCTTGGCCGCGGTATCACGCGACCGTTTTGTACATCCAGGCACTGCGCATGGTGACGTTTTCGAACGGCTGATCAACCGCCTGTTTTGATGGCGAGCGCTTTTTCACGCACGCTGCCGTCGATCAATTTATCTAGATCGACCGGAACAGTGAGGTTCCCGGTCTTCACAAGAAGCTGGCGCATCCATTCAAGCTTTTCGCGCGGCACTGGCATGAGCGGATCGATGGCGGAATATTTGACCACTTCATCGAAGACATAGGCCTGGCGTTCATCCTCCGGCTTGGCGCTGATGATGCTCTTGGCCAGTGCGATTTCTTCATCGCGATGGCTGAGGGCATAAGCAAAGCCTTCCATCTCCGCAGCAAGGAACTGCACGGCCTCGGCATTGCGATCCGCGATCGTTTTGCCGGTCATCTGTGTGCAGAAGCGAACATAGTTTGGCGCGACGTCATGTGCATGCAGCAGCATGCGGATACCCTGCTTTTCCAGCATGGGCGTGAATTCGGTGGACGCTGCGGCCGCCTGCACAATGCCGGCGGACACGGCCCG
>CAIZGQ010000111.1 GCA_903932565.1 uncultured Hyphomicrobiales bacterium | reverse complement strand
GCATCGTTCCCGGTGGTGGCGTGGCTCTGCTGCGTTCCATTGCAGCCCTCGCCAATGTGGTTGTTGCCAATGCCGATCAGAAGACCGGTGTCGACATCGTCCGCAAGGCGATCCAGGCTCCGGCCCGTCAGATCGTCGACAACGCTGGTGCCGATGGCGCCGTCGTGGTTGGCAAGCTGCTCGAGTCGACCGACTACAACTTCGGCTTTGATGCCCAGTCGGGCAGCTATGTCGACATGGTCAAGGCTGGCATCATCGACCCGACCAAGGTCGTGCGCACCGCCATCCAGGATGCGGCTTCGATCGCTGGCCTGATTGTCACCACTGAGGCGACGATCACCGAGCAGCCGAAGAAGGATTCTGGCATGCCCCAGATGCCGGGCGGCGGCGGCATGGGCGGCATGGATTTCTGATCCATCCATCCCAAACTGCTTCACGAAGGGCCGCCCGCAAGGGTGGCCCTTTTTGCGTTTGGCGCCCTTCGTTTTTAAGCGCGACGTCGGATCATGCGGTCGGCTTCGTTCTTGGCACCTTGGAGGGCACCATCACCACTGCCTCGCCATCCAGAACAACCTTGCCGTCGACCAGGCATTCGCAATGCAACCGGCAGCGGCGTGATTCGGGGATCAATTCGGCGACTTCGACCACAATGGCGACGACATCGCCGATCCGCACCGGACCTTTGAAATTCAGGGTTTGGGAAAGGTAAACGGCGCCCGGCCCTGGCAGGCGCATCCCCAGCACGGCTGAAATAAGGCTCGCCGTATAAAGTCCATGTGCGATGCGTCCACCAAAGCGGGTCTTGCGAGCAAAATGCTCGGACAGATGGATGGGATTGTGGTCGCCGGAAAGCTGAGCAAAACCAACAACATCGTCGGCCATGACGCTTTTCAGCATGGTTTCCCGCATGCCGATTTCGAGGTCTTCGAAATAAAAAATCTTGATCGGGTCCATCGTCGCTCCGGCAGGCCTTGAAGGCTGCCGCAGGGTGATGGGATTGAAGGGCGCGCGCAATAAGACACTCGGCCAAGGCATGGCGCAGCGGCCATCAATTTGATGCGGACAAATTGGCTTAATTTTAAACTATTGTTTGGATGATGCTTCATGTTGTGGGTGTATTCGTGCCCTGGCTTGGTTTTCGGCTGCTGAGCAAACCTTCGCTGCTCGCAGTCAAATGTGTTTTTTGGAGATACGTGATGACCGCCTCTGATCTGCCCATCCTTGTTGTCGATGATTACGGCACCATGGTTCGCATCTTGAAGGGTCTGCTCAAGCAGATCGGTTACGATAATGTGGATGACGCTGCCAACGGCGAGGCGGCACTGGAGAAGATCAAGGCCAAGAAATATGGCCTGGTCATCTCGGACTGGAACATGGAGCCGATGACTGGTTTTGAACTGCTGCAGCGGGTGCGCGCGGACGAGGCTTCGGCCCAGACACGTTTCATCATGGTGACCGCCGAATCCAAGACCGACAACGTTCTGGCCGCCCGCAAGGCCGGGGCGGACAATTACCTGATCAAGCCGTTTAACGCGCAGGCGCTGAAGGCCAAGATCGACCAGGTTCTGGCGGCCGCCGCCTGATCTCCACGACGCTGATTGTTTTTGAAGCCGCGCTCACCAACGGGCGCGGCTTTTTGCGTTGGGGGCTGCGCCGACGCGTCGCCATTGCAAGGCCGGTCTGTTTCCATTAGCCAACAGGCAAAGGAGAAACGACCATGGATATTGCAATCGTCGGGGGCGGGATCGCTGGCCTATCACTCGGATTGAACCTGCATCGCCTTGGCATTTCCTGCCGGATCTATGAGCGTGCCCCTGAGGTGAAGGAACTGGGCGTCGGCATCACCGTGCTGCCGCACGCAATGCGCGAGTTTGCCGCCCTGGGCCTGCAATCCGAAATCATGGCGGCCGGCATCATCAATTCCGAGAGCGCCTTCTTCAACCGCTTTGGCCAGCTCATCTACAAGGAGCCGCGCGGCCTTGCTGGCGGCTACAAATATCCCGAGGTCGGCATCCATCGTGGCCGCTTGCACATGATCCTGTGGGACGCGGCCAAAAAAGCGCTCGGACCCGACCGCCTGATCACCGACCGGTCGGCGCTCAGCGTTGAGCAGGATGATGCGGGCGTCACGCTGCATTTTGCCCAGACCACCACCGGGCAGGCCGTGCCGCCGGTTCGCGCCGATGCGGTAATTGCCTGTGATGGCGTCAATTCCGCCCTGCGCAAACAGTTCTATCCCGACGAGAAGTTGGCATTTGGCGGCATCAACACCTGGCGCGGTGTGACCCGGCACAAGCCGATCCACGACGGCCGCACCTACATGCGCGTCGGCTCGATCCGTACTGGCAAGATGGTGATTTATCCGATCGTCAATGATGTCGACGGACAAGGCACTCAGCTGATCAACTGGATGGCTGAAATCGAAGGTGAGAACTTCACCCGCAACGATTGGAACCAGCCCGGCAAGCTCGACGATTTTTATAAGATCTACGAGAGCTGGACATTCGACTGGCTTGATGTGGCTGCGCTCATCCGCAACGCTGATCAGATTCTCGAATATCCCATGGTTGATAAAGACCCCGTCAAAGCCTGGACCTTTGGCCGCGTGACGCTGGCCGGCGACGCGGCGCATCCGATGTATCCGCGTGGCTCGAACGGGTCGGCGCAGGCGGCCATCGATTCCCGAACCCTGGCTGATCTGCTTGTCGAGCACCGTGATGTTGTCGTGGCTCTCAAGGCTTACGAAGAGGCACGCCTGAAGGTCGCCTCCAACGTCGTGCTGACCAATCGCTCGACCCCGCCGGACTTCATCAACATCAGGGTTGAGGATCTGGTCGGCGACAAGCCCTTTGATGATCTGGACAAGTACATCACGCAGGACGAACTGCGGGCGCTGTCGGAAAACTACAAGAAGACCGCTGGCTTTTCCGTCTCGGATGCGAGTGTGGCCGGCTGAGCAGCAGCGAGTTTGGGGCCGACACGTGCGCGTCACACGTGCACCGGTCGCGCTTGCGCGGGCCCGCTAACAGGACTAGCGTTGACGTCATAGCCAAGGGGTGCTGCCGAACGTTCGGCGGCTGAGATCACACCCATAGAACCTGATCTGGGTAAGTCCAGCGAAGGGACGGCTGATGTGGAGCGGGGGGCAGTCATGCCCCTTGCTCCCGCATCCCACGTTCCCGTACGGCGCGCTCCGATCACCAGACACCTAGAAGTCCGGACACGCGGGAGAGTGCCATGAACGTCCAGCCCAAAAAGAATTCGCTGATCCCTGAGAGCGTGACGACCGGTCCATTGACCGGATCGCGCAAAGTCTATGCGACGCCGAAGTCGCATCCAGATCTCCGCGTGCCATTCCGCGAGATCATGCTGAGTGATCCGCTCGAGCCGCCGCTGCATGTCTATGATGCGTCAGGCCCCTACACCGAAGTCGACGCGCGCATCGATCTGTCCAAGGGCTTGCCGCGCGTTCGCGATTCCTGGCTCGCCAAGCGCGGATACGAGAG
>CAIZGQ010000110.1 GCA_903932565.1 uncultured Hyphomicrobiales bacterium | reverse complement strand
CCAGTTAAGTTTCGGGCCTGATCAAGAATCGAAGGCTCGAAATGTTTGCATGTTGACCAAGGCAGATACACATGGCGGAACATACGGGCGACGGCGTGGGGAAGTCGTTGAAGGTTGCGATAGCCGGATTGGGCGCGGTCGGTTTGAAACTCGCACATGAGTTGGACGCGGGAATCGAAGGCCTAACCCTTGCAGCGGTTTCGGCGCGCGACAAGCCAGCAGCGCTCCAGCGCCTGTCCGGGCTCAAGACAATGGTCCCCGTTCTCGATATTGGCGAGCTGGAGCCACTTGCCGATGTTGTCATCGAATGTGCGCCATCGACGCTGCTGACAGCCATTGCGGAGCCTTTTCTGAGAAAGGGCAAGACAGTCATTGTCCTGAGTGCGGGCGCGCTCCTGACCAATATGGAACTGGTAGACCTTGCAAAGGCCCATGGCGGGCAGATCGTTGTGCCAACCGGCGCGCTGATCGGCCTGGATGCAGTCACGGCAGCTGCGGAAGGCAATATTCAATCTGTCCGCATGGTGACACGCAAGCCTGTGAAAGGGCTCCTGGGTGCGCCGTTCCTGACGGATAACAACATCAGGATCGAGGACATCAAGGAACCGATCCGTATTTTTTCAGGTTCACCGCGTGAGGCGGCCGTGGGGTTTCCCGCCAATCTCAATGTCGCCGTGGCTCTGGGACTCGCCGGGATCGGCGTCGACAGAACGACTCTGGAAATTTGGGCCGATCCTGCACTTGAGCGGAACACCCACACCGTGGAAGTGATTGCCGATTCTGCCAGCTTCACGATGACCATCGCCAACATTCCGAGTGAAAATCCAAAGACCGGACGAATTACAGCGTTGTCGGTGCTTGCCTTCCTGCGAAAGATGAATGCGCCGTTGCGCGTTGGAACCTGAGGCACTGCGGAATGGATCTTGGAATCAAGGGAAAGACGGCGCTTGTGTTTGGTGCCAGCGGCGGGCTCGGTGGTGCCATTGCCCAATCGCTGGCCAGAGAAGGCGTTCATGTTGCAATAGCTGGACGCAATTCAGCCGCGTTGGATGAACTTGCGAAATCAATTGTAGGGCTTGGCGTCCGCTGCATGCCGCTTGTCTGGGATCTGGGCAACTTGGCCGCGATTGGGGAGAATTTCGCTCTGATCGAAAAAGAACTCGGCAGCGTCGACATTCTCATCAATAATACCGGCGGCCCGCCACCTTCGCCGGTTGAGGGCGTGGATGATCAGCTCTGGCTCGCGCAGTTCCAGAGCATGGTTCTTTCCGTTCTGAAAATCACGGATCGCGCCTTGCCCGGGATGCGCGCCAGGAAATGGGGACGCATCGTGACAAGCACGTCGTCCGGGGTTTTGGCACCCATCCCAAATCTCGGCGTGTCGAATACTTTGCGGTCTGCCCTGATTGGCTGGTCAAAGACACTGGCGCGCGAAGTGGCTGCGGATGGAATCACGGCCAACGTTGTTCTGCCGGGTCGCATCGCAACCGCGCGCATCGGCCAATTGGATGCAGCGCGGGCAATGCGCGAGAAAATCGACGTTACGCAGGTTGTGTCTGAAAGCCTCGCGACTATTCCGGTCGGCCGTTATGGTGACCCCGCAGAATATGGTGATGCAGTTGCGTTTCTGGCAAGTGCGCGGGCATCCTACATCACCGGATCGATCCATCGGATCGATGGCGGTTACATTTCTCATATCTGAGAGGACTCCGCATGACCCAGGATGAGCGCAGCGCCATTCGTAAACGCTTTCTTGAAGTTGATACATCGAATGTTGCGGATGTCCTCGATGAAATGGGTTTTCCGGATCAGGGATTGGCTGCAGATTTCGCACCCTTTCCCGCTGATGGTGGAAGGCTCGCGGGTTTCGCCTACACTATTCGCGGACAGATGATGCCTTATCCGCTGGGTGGCGACACTGACAAGATGCGCGCCTGTCAGGGCATCGGCGCAAATGAGGTCTCTGTCTGGAGTGGAGATGGGGAAGGCATCTGCTATTTCGGGGAATTGATTGCCATCGGGATGAAGGAGCGCGGCAGTGTTGGCGCTTTAGTCGATGGTGGTATCCGCGATGTGCGCTGGTTGAGCCATCACAAGTTTCCAGTGTTTGCCCGTTATCGGACACCGGTGCAATCTATCGGTCGCTGGAAGGTCACAGGCTGCCAAACCCCAGTAAAGATGCGGGGTGCGACTTCCAAATATGTGACGGTTTCACCGAATGATTTCGTGCTTGGCGATGAAGACGGCGTCATCGTCATTCCGGCAGGCATTCTCAACGACGTTCTTACTCGCTCGGAAGCTCTGACGCAGAAGGAGGTTCTCATTCGTGCCGAGTTGTCGGCGGGCCTTTCGCTGGCCGAAGCCCTGAAAAAGTTTGGCCACGTGTGAGGCGATTTGGTGCGAGCCGGTTGTCTATAAAATGAACATCAGCGAATCTGATTTCATCTATCATAGCCCGGCAGGCATTGATTTGCTGGCTCGACTTTATGTTCCCCACGGTGAAGGACCGTTTCCGGGAGTCGTTGGTGTGCATGGCGGGCGATGGTGCGATGAGACGCGCCTGACGAACGCTGTTCTTGATCGCGAATTGTCTGAATCCGGCATTGTGGTCATGGCAATTGATTTCCGGATGCCGCCGCTGGCGAAGTTTCCCTTGCCGGTTGCCGACATCAATTTTGCAATCCGCTGGCTTCGGTCGAAGGCCGGTGATTTTGCGGTCAACCCCAATTGGATCGGCGGCGTGGGGACATCAAGTGGTGGTCATCAGATTCTGTTGAACGCGCTCACGCCCAACAACCCCGAATTTTCAAAAGATCATTCGGCTGCAATGGGCAAAATTGATCCGCGCCTGAATTTTGTCGTCGCGGGTTGGCCTGTTTCAGATCCTCCCGTTCGCTATGCCTATGCGAAGGAACGCGGCATGGCAGTGCATATCAGGGCGCATGATGCGTATTGGGCCGACGAAGCGCAAATGCAAACCGGTAGTCCGCAGCGAATTGTTTGTGAGAAAAAAGCTGAATATCTCCCGCCGCTTTTGCTGGTGCAGGGGCAAGAGGATGTGATCCTGTCGCCGCACATGTCGGAGCATTTTGCTGCAGCCTACACGGCTGCCGGCGGACAGGCAGATCTCAGGGTTTTTCCCGGAGTCGGACACACCTTCATCACCAAAGATCCGAATGGGGTTGCATCCCGTGAGGCGGTCCGTCACATCGTCGAATTCATACATCGAAACTGTGATCGATCCCAATTGAACTGACACTTTTATGGGCCTGCATCCCGCAGACCGAGAAGATGGATTTTGCCTATGGCAAACTTGCCGCTTTCGCTTGCCTGCTGGAATTATGATCGCACCCGCGCACTGATCGATGGTCGCGTCAAGCCGGATGGAATTGACTTGCGTGTCGAGGTGATGCGGCCGCGGCAGGCGTTTGAGCGGATGCTGGCGACTGGCGAGTTCGACATCTGCGAAATGTCTTTTTCTTCCTATGTGACAATGCGTGCGCAATCCGATTGTCCGCTTGTGGCGCTGCCGGTGCTCTTATCGAAAATGTTTCGT
>CAIZGQ010000109.1 GCA_903932565.1 uncultured Hyphomicrobiales bacterium | reverse complement strand
CCAGCGTGGATCTGCGACTTCACCACCCAGAGCGGGCCGGGCAAAGCCTTGGCTGCGGCCTCCGCCTCATCGGCGCTGAAGATGGGCACGCCGGCAGAAACAGGCACGCCGAAGGCTTTCAGCACCGCCTTCGCCTGATATTCATGAATGTTCATGGGGCTTCCTCAAAGTGGCAGAAGGCTCTTGTCAAACAACCAATCGGCAAGCGTGCCTTGACATACAGGCCCGGCTTTCAAGTGGCGGGCAATCGTTGCAGGCAAGACATGGCAGACGAGACTTGGCAGACGAGACTTGGCAGACGAGACTTGGCACGCAACACTTGGCATCAAACGTTGCAGTCATCTGCGAAGATATGAAGAACCCTCGCAGATGACATTGTTTTGAACCCAATCAGGCAAGCGCCGGGTTGATCACCTTGCAGGCGTCAACCAGCGATTTCACGGCCGCGACGGACTTTGTGAACATGTCCTGCTCGGCCGCATCAAACTGGATCTCGACGATTTTCTCGACGCCATTGGCACCAATCAGCACCGGGACGCCGACATACATGTCTTTCACGCCATACTGGCCGTTGAGATAGGCCGCGCAGGGCAGGACGCGCTTTTGATCGCGCAGGTAGCTTTCGGCCATGGCAATGGCGGAGGCTGCGGGGGCGTAGAAGGCCGACCCGGTCTTCAACAGGGCCACGATTTCGCCACCACCGCCGCGTGTGCGCTTGACGATGGAATCAAGCTTGTCCTGCGACAGCCAGCCGGACTTCACCAGATCGGGCAGCGGCACGCCGCCAACGGTGGAATAGCGGATCAGCGGGACCATGTCGTCGCCGTGACCGCCGAGCGTCATGGCATGGACGTCCTTGACCGAGACGCCCAGCTCTTCGGCCAGGAAAAAGCGAAAGCGGGCCGAGTCGAGCACGCCTGCCATGCCGATAACTTTGTGATGCGGCAGGCCGGATGCCTTCTGCAGCGCCCAGACCATCGCATCGAGCGGGTTGGTGATGCAGATGACAAACGCGTTGGGCGCATGCTCTCTAATGCCCTGGCCAACGGCATCCATGACCTTCAAGTTGATGCCCAAAAGATCGTCGCGGCTCATGCCGGGTTTGCGCGGCACACCGGCGGTCACGATGATCACATCGGAGCCAGCAATGTCGGCGTAGCTGTTGGCGCCGGAAAGCTTGGCGTCAAACCCGTCCACAGGAGCGGATTCGGCGAGATCGAGGGCCTTGCCCTGGGGCGTGCCTTCGGCAATGTCGAACAGCACCACGTCGCCGAGCTCCTTCAAGCCTGCGAGGTGAGCGAGGGTGCCGCCGATCTGGCCGGCTCCGATCAATGCAATCTTGTTACGCGCCATGCGGGGACGTCCTCTTGTCAATGAAGGGCGCAGCGCGCCGCTTCTCGGGTGCAGACCTTACCAAATCGCGGCAAAACTCTGCGTCTGGACCTTTGTTGCAACTTACACAGCCTGTGTGCCCCACTCTTGGGGCTGTTTCAAGTCGAACCAAAGACTCGGCCATGGCCTAAAATGAGGCAGGCGAGCAAAGGGAAAAGGTTGCGGCTCAATTGAAAACCCAACATGATTTCATGGCTTTGCGATGACAGGTCCAACACCTGCAATCGCAGAAAAGCGATGAAACGTGCCGCTTTCAATTTTCAGTATTTGTCATTTGTCATGAGAAATATTCAGCACTACCGTAGCGGCACAGATGCGCTGGGCAATCGTTTCACCAGGCCCACGACCCGGCTCACGCCACACCTTGCGCCAGCGCACGCAGCGTCAGCCGCACCGCACGTTCAAACCGAATATCAATCTGGCCACGCGGAAGTGTTCGATCCAGCGCCACCGACACGGGGTGGATGAACCGATGCAGCACGTCAAAAATAAGCGCCATGGCGCGGCGCTGGTCCTGCGCCGTGAACGCGCCTGCCCCCAAACCATCTTCCACCACGCGGCCCATCTCGGCCTGGATGCGGGTGCGATGCCGCCGAGCGACGGCCTGGCCTTCCGACATCGCGGTGGCAAACAGCGCGAAGATGCGCGGGTCGTCTTCAAGTTTGCTGCGATAGGCCCGGCCCAATGCGCCCAGCATGCGCTCGAGCTTGTCATCGGCGGGGTCGGGGCCGTCGGCGATATCGTGCAGGGTCGACTCGATGGGGCGCAGCCAGACTTCGCTCACCGCCTCGATCATGGCGGCCTTGGAGGGGTAGTAGCGATAGACATTGGCGTGGGACATGCCGAGCGCCTCGGCAATCGCTGTCACCGTCGTCCGTCCCGGGCCGTACCGCCGCAAGTGCTCGGCAGCCTCGGTGAGGATTCGGGTTTCCGTGGTCTCGTGCTGCGGCATG
>CAIZGQ010000108.1 GCA_903932565.1 uncultured Hyphomicrobiales bacterium | reverse complement strand
GACCCCCACGCTGGTGCGCACGCACCAGCCGCGACCCATGCCGGCACGGAAACGGCCGGGCATGCCACGGCGCAGGGCGACTTTCCTCCCTTCGACACGCAGTATTGGGCCCCGCAGATCGTCTGGCTCGTCCTCGTTTTCGGTGCGCTATACCTGCTGATGTCGAAAATCGCCCTGCCCCGCGTGGCCGGCATTCTGGAAATGCGTCACGCCAAGATTTCCGGCGATCTCGCCACCGCCCAGCGTGCGCGCGCCGACGCGGATGCCGCAGCAGCCGCCCATGACAAGCAGCTCGCCGATGCCCGTGCCAAGGCGCAGACCACAGCACAGGAAACACAGGCCAAGCTGACCGCCGAGAGCGACGCCAAGCGCAAGGCGCTGGAGGCTGAATTGTCCACCAAGCTGGTTGCTGCCGAAGCGCAGATCGCGGCCACCAAGGCCAGCGCCATGGGCAACGTCAACGATATCGCACGCGACACGGCTGTTGCCATTGTCGAGCATCTGATCGGCACAAAGGTCGATCCGTCCCGCGCGAGCGAAGCGCTCGCCGCGACCAAGGGAGCCTGATCATCATGCATCTCGATGCAGAACTTTTCGTTGCCCTTGGCTTCATCATCTTCGTTTGCCTGCTGGGCTATCTGGGCGTCCACAACACACTCGGCAAAGCCATCGACTCCCGCGCGGCCAAGATCAGCGCCGAGCTGGATGAAGCGACGCGCCTGAGGCAGGAAGCCGAGGCCCTTCTCGCCTCCTTCAAGGCAAAGGCCGTTGCAGCTGAGGCAGAGGCCGCAGCGATCGTGGCCCAGGCGCGGCTTGATGCGGAGACGCTCGCCAAGGAAGGCGCAGCCCGCCTGTCCGAGTTTGTGGCGCGTCGCACAAAACAGGCGGAAGAGAAAATCGCACTGGCAGAGACACAGGCTGCGGCTGACGTGCGTGCAGCCGCTGCAGAGGCCGCTGTCAAGGCCGCCGAAGTGATCCTGACCGCCGAAACAAAGGGCACCAATGGTGTGCGTTTTGTTGAGAAGGGCATCTCGGATCTTCGGACGCTGTTCAACTGAGGTTGAACCTCCTTTGGAATTTGAAAAAACCCGGCAGCGATGCCGGGTTTTTTAGTTTTGCGGATGGCTGAATTTGCCGACACAATGGCACAGAACAAATGTCTGGCAGGGATTGCGCAGCAAGAGCAAACCCTCATCCGTCTCGCTCCGCGAGCCACCTTCTCCCTCGGGAGAAGGAAAACCCTATCCTGAGGGAGAGGCTTAGCCGCCGTATGGACGACCTTCTCCCTGGGGAGAAGGTGCCCCGCAGGGCGGGGCGGATGAGGGACCTTATTCCGCCGCCGCAGCAGCCCGGCGTCGCGCCTGCTTGCCACGTGCCCTCGCAACCGGCGCAGCGCGGCCTGCCTTCGTATCGAAGGCGACTTCAATCGTGTAGTCCTGCTTGGCTTCTTCGTGGATGAGCGGCACAAACAAAAGGTCGGACACAACAGTGAAATCAGCACCCGTCTCACCCGCTGGCACGGACGCGTTCACCTGGTAAATCTTCGTGGCCGCGTACCCTTCAATGCCCTCGCGCTTGACCGCAATCTTCAATGGCACCGAATACGCGCCAGGCTGTCCCGCGGGGCCGATCAGCAATCGGCCGGAGACGCCAACTTTCAACGCAATCTGACCATTCTCGGCACTGCACTCGCGCGCCGTTTCGCGAATGCCAAACTGGTAGCGCACGCCATTTGAAGACTGGTCGGACCCGGCAAACACGCGCGACGTGCCGCCCACATCGGAGACAAGCACTTCAGGACAATCGACATTGACGATGGGCTTGCCGTCGGCAGACAGAGGGGGCGCTGATGGCTTGTTGAATGCGAGCAAGTTGCCAAAGGTCGAGGTGGCGTCTCCGCCACATGCCGACAAGCCTAGCGAGCAAAGGGTGGACACGAGAAGGACCTTGGAACCGAACACGAACTTCGATGTCATCATGCCATTGCCAGACCGCATCAACGCTTCCTCCACCGACACACGCAGAGGCGGGCGTCTCGCCATCAACCTCTGCTGCTGACTGCCCATAGCGCGTTTTCGCCTGGCTCGCCAGCAACCGCTCAACGAGCTCACGCCGCTCTCTTGCAGGAGACGTTACGGCAGCTTGGCAAAACCGTCCTTGAAGCCCTTCAGCGTGATCGGAATGCCGATCCCCTCTTCGGGCGTCTCGAAGATGATGAACGTGCCCTGCTGGCCCGCCCCGATCTGATCGATCAGCTTGTCTTCCATCACCACTTCGGCCACGCAGCCTGACGGCAGGCAGCGCACAAAGCCCGCGCGGCCAACGTCCGCCTGATCGATCTTGAGGCCAAGCCCGGATGGCAGCAGGACCCCCAAAGGCGCGATGACGCGCAACAGGCGCGACTTGCCATCAGCCGTCTTCAACACAATGACCACGAGATTGACGTTGGGCTTGTCTTCGGCCGCGACAGACTGGATCAAAGCGCATTGTTCGCGCGCGGCCCCCGGCGGCGTTTCACACCGCATTTCCCAGTCGCCATATTTCGCTTTGACTGCCCCTTGTGCCGCTGCCATCTGCGGTGCGAGCGCAAGCCCGGCGACGATTGTGAGGCATCCCAAGAGAAAACCGGCCAATCCGCGTCGAACGGATGCCGTGTTTGTGGTCTGTTGACCCATGCGTTCTGCCCCTGTCTCGATCATCGGGCCGATCCTCGCCCTGCGACCACTTTTGAGAAAGCGGACCGAACGTCTCGTGAATCGGAAAAAAGTGCTGCTACCACCAAAAATAATGCGTTCGAGGCCTAGCAAATGCCCTTCCGGTGTCAAGCATTGAAAATTAGGCCATTTGGAGGCTGCGATTGGCTTATTTATAGCATAGATCAAGTTTCACGCGCCCTTATGCCGCAAGACTTAGCAGAACGCCTGAGTTGCGCTGAAGAGCCCTTTATGATTTTCAACAGCGTAGCCAAACGCAGCCTCGTCCGACCTGATTCCGGACCCCGCCTGCCAAGTGCAATACGCAAAAACACCGGCCTCGCCGCTGGTGCAGTTGGAGCGACGAAGTTCATGACATCATACAACGTTGAGGCTCTGCTCCGTCGCCTTGGCAGCAAGCTCAGCATGACGCTGGCGCTGGCTTCGGCCGGCTGCACGCTGAACCTGTCTTCCGCATGGGCAGAGACATTTGGCATGGCTGAGCCAAACCAGACCGGCTTTCAGCCCGGCGTGACCCCCATCGCCCACGAAATGCAGTTTTTCCACAACGTTGTGCTGTTGCCGATCATCACGACCATCACGCTCTTCGTGTTGGCGCTGCTGATTTACGTGATGTACCGCTTCAACGAGAAGTCGAACCCAACGCCGTCGCGCACAACGCACAACACGCTCATCGAAGTGCTCTGGACCGTCATTCCCGTGATGATCCTTGTTGTCATCGCGATCCCGTCCTTCCGGTTGCTCACCCATCAGATCACGATCCCCGCAGCCGACGTGACCGTGAAGGTCACCGGCAAGCAGTGGTACTGGTCTTATGAATACCCCAAGGACCAGGGTGGGTTTGGCTTCGACTCGTTCATGAAGCCGGAGAAGGACCTCGCCAAGGATGAGCCCCGTTTGCTGGCTGTCGACAATGAAGCTGTCGTACCGGTCAACAAGGTCGTTCGTTTGCAGATTTCATCTGCAGACGTCATTCACTCCTTTATCATTCAGGCCTTTGGCGTCCGCATGGATGCGGTGCCTGGTCGTCTCAATGAGGCTTGGTTCAAGGCTGAACGCGAAGGCCTTTACTATGGCCAGTGCTCAAAGCTGTGCGGCAAGGATCATGCCTTCATGCCGATCGCGGTTCGCGTCGTGAGCGAGAAAGACTATGCCGCGTGGATTGATGGCGCGAAAAAGAAGTTCGCATCCTCCTCATCAGAACCCATGACCCTCGCCGACCTGACCGCCGTCGAGAAGTAATAACTAGTCCGACCTGTCGGATTTCGTTTCTTAATTTGTGCAGCAGCCTTCGAGGTCTGAACGATGGCAACATCAGAAGTCGCCCACGCCGACGCGCATGATCACCCAACGGGGTGGCGGCGTTATATGTATTCCACCAACCACAAGGACATCGGGACGATCTATCTGATCTTCGCGATTTTTGCGGGCATCATTGGTGGTGCATTGTCCATCGCCATGCGCATGGAACTGGCACACCCGGG
>CAIZGQ010000107.1 GCA_903932565.1 uncultured Hyphomicrobiales bacterium | reverse complement strand
TGGCAGGGACCGTGCACCAGATGTCAGTTCATACGATCGGTGGTGTTGTTGCGCCCGGTGATGTGCTGATGTTGATCGTCCCTGAAGCTGACAATCTTACTGCCGAAGCCAAGGTCAATCCGCAGGACATTGATCAGGTCCGCATTGGGCAACCTGCCTTGCTGCGCCTGTCGGCGTTCAACCAGCGCACAACGCCGGAACTCAATGGCATTGTCGCGCGCGTTGGCGCAGATACTTCGACCGACCAGCGGTCTGGCGCGTCTTATTACACCATTCGCATCAGCCTGCCACCCGATGAGGTGGCGCGGCTCGGCGATGTGAAACTTATCCCTGGCATGCCGCTCGAGGCATTCATCCAGACGGGGGACCGAACGATCATGTCCTATCTGGTGAAACCTTTGTCGGACCAGGTGGCGCGGGCCTTTCGGGAAAAATGATGCGTCTTTGGCTTGTCGCGCGTCGTCTGATTGGAAGCAGCCGGTTCGTGGGTCTGGTGCTTTTGGTGGCCCTGACGGGCTTGCGATTTGTGGATCCGCTGCCGCTGGAGGCCTTGCGACTGCGCGTATTTGATTTTTATCAGGTAATGCAGCCGCGAGTCATTACCAGCCGACCGGTGACAATTGTTGATATTGACGAGACAAGCCTGAAGCAATTGGGTCAATGGCCATGGCCACGAACTGTGATTGCGGACCTCGTCACGCGGCTCGCTAGCATGGGGGCCGTGGCGATCGGCTTTGACGTGTTCTTTCCGGAACCCGACCGAATGTCACCTGCACTTGCGGCTGCGACCTTTCGCGATCTGGACGACGAGACGCGCAAAAAACTCGCGGCCCTGCCCGACAATGACGCTATCTTTGCGCAGGCAATTCACCGTGCCCGCGTTGTGCTGGCCCGTACCGGCTTGCCAACCGCAAGTGCAGATACTGCGGACGATGACCTTGTTCAGACGGGTGTGGCGGCCCTTGGGGAAGATCCTTCTCCGTTTCTGTTTCACTTTCCCGGTCTCCTTCACAACCTCCCTTTGTTTGAAAATGCGGCCTCTGGCCGGGGCCTTGTGACAATTCCGCCTGAGCGTGACGGAATCGTGCGCCGCGTGCAGCTCGCGATGGTGGTGGATGATGCCGCTGCCCCCTCGCTCACGATCGAGATGCTGCGCGTTGCAACGGGTGCCGACAGCATCATGATCACGACGGACGCGGGCGGCATCCGCTCGATCGGTGTGCCAAAGTTAAAACTACCAACCGATGGGAAAGGGCAGGTGTGGCCGCACTTCGCACGCCATGATCCAGATAAGTTTGTATCTGCGAGTGCGGTTCTCGACGGCACTGTTGCGGCAAACCTCATTGCAGGCAAACTCGTGCTGATCGGGACGTCGGCCTTGGGCCTTCTCGACAACAAGACAACGCCCGTGGAAGCCGCCATGCCAGGGGTCGAAGTGCATGCGCAGATTCTGGAAAGTGCTCTGAATGGAAGCCTGCTGTCCTATCCGCTTTGGGCTCCCTTGGTTGAGATTCTGGCGGCGGCTCTGATCTCGCTGGCCTTGATTGTGTGGGCGCCACGGCTCGGGGCGGAGACCTTGTTTCTGGCTGGGGCGATTGTTGCGGCCTTCATCGCTGCAGCGTCCTGGTATGCTTATGCCGAACATAGGCTGATGTTGGACGCGACCTATCCGCTTGGCTCAACGTTCACGATCTTTCTGGCGATGGTGGCCACCAATTATATCAACGAGCAAAACGCCAAGCGGAAAATTCGCTCAGCATTCGGCCAATATTTGTCGCCCGATCTTGTCCAGCAGCTGGCAAACTCACCGGAAAAATTGGTGCTGGGTGGCGAAGAGCGCCGTATGTCGATCATGTTCAGCGATGTGCGCGGGTTCACGGCCCTGGCTGAAACCTACAAGCATGATCCCCAAGGTCTCACGACGCTGATGAACCGGTTTTTGACGCCGCTCACCAATGCCATTCTGGCGCGCAAAGGCACCATCGACAAATATATGGGCGACGCAATCATGGCATTCTGGAATGCGCCGCTGGATGACACCAACCATGAAGTGAATGCCTGCCTTGCCGCCATCGACATGTTGGCCTGCATCGAGCGGTTGAACACAGAGCGCAAATCCGAGGCTGACCACGGAGGTCATTCCTACATGCCGATCAAAATTGGCATCGGGATTAACAGCGGTGTT
>CAIZGQ010000106.1 GCA_903932565.1 uncultured Hyphomicrobiales bacterium | reverse complement strand
TTTTCCGCCTCCCGGACCGCGAGCTTTGCCCCCAGATGCTGGACATCTGCACCTTTTAAAGTCGCACACAGCAGCACCGCATCTGGCTGCGCCAACAGCAAAGCATCGAGATCAGCATCGATCCCTGCGCTCGTGAGCCCGCGCAGGCGAACGGCCAGAAATGGGTGTTGTTGATCCGCAGTCCGGCGCGCGCGCCAAGCGCGAAGCGCCTCGGTTGCCTGAGCGCGCAGGGCGTCCGTGGTGTCAGCGGCTGCAAAATCGAGCACAAGAGCGTCCGCGCCAGCATCGAATGCGGTTGCCATTGCGCCAGGATCGTCTGCCCGGACCAACAACCAAGACCGCATCTGATCCCTCTTAAAAATCTGAAATTCACCCTTAGCGACGCTCACATGCTGCAATGTCGGCCAAACAGGCAGACATGGCAAACCTGTCTTGGCAAACCTGTCCCTGCTTGGCACACTTGGTCGTCCCAACTTAACCCCGTGCTTAAAGCGCCGTTTACCACGATTTGCAATTGTCACTGTGCTGGAGGCCCCGTTTGAGCTTCGCGCAAGTGACACGGTACGGGTCAGGGTTCGTGATGGTCATTGAAAAGTTTTTGGTCTGGGCTCAAAGCGCCTCTCCGGAAGCCCGGGCAGAGGGCGTGTACTCGCTGGCGCAGGCCTATCTTTACGCTGATCTTTCAGGTGCTGACAGGCGCATGGCCGAAGTGTCCATGACAGCCATGCTGGACGATCCAAATACATGCGTCCGACAGGCCATGTCCGAGGCACTTGCCAGCGCACTGGACGCGCCCCGGCACGTGGTGGTGGCGCTCGCCAATGATCATTCTTCGATTGCCTGCCCGCTCCTCAAGCGCTCCCCCTTGCTGAGCGATTCCGATCTGATCGATTGCGCTTCGATGGGCGACGCGATTGCTCAGTCCGCCATCGCGATGCGTCCGGATTTGTCGTCGTTTGTCTGCGCCGCCCTGGCCGAAATCGGCGGGCGCGAAGCGGTCATCACCATGGCTGTCAATGACGCTGCGGATATTTCGGAAGGGTCCCTGCTGCGCATTGCAGATCGTTTCCAGCAGGATGCAGAAGTTCGCGAAGCGTTGTTGCTGCGGTCTGATCTGACGCCTGCGGTTCGCACAGTCCTCGTGACCGCCGCTGCGAAGGCTCTATCAGACTTCGTGGCGACTTGCGGCTGGATTGCGCCCGAACGGGCCGAACGCGTAACCCGCGATGCACGAGAGAAGGCGACGATCCTGATTGCGGCAGATGCCAGTGCGGACGGTCTGACGGGCGACGGTTGCCTGTCGTCGCGTCATCTGGTGGCGCATTTGCGCAAATCCGGCCAATTGACCGCAGGGCTTGTTCTGCGGGCCCTGCTCAGCGGCAATCGCAGTTTGTTTGAAGCCGCACTTTGCGAATTGACGGGTCTGCCCGCCACGCGCGTTGGCGGCCTTGTCGCCCATTGGCGCGGCACCGGCTTTGAAGCAATTTACCAAAAAGCCCACCTGCCGGAAGCACTTTTGCCGGCCTTTCGCGCTGCCATCAGCGCTTTGCATGAGATCGGCCCCTGGACGAAGGATGATGCATCGGCGCGCCTATCGCGCCCATTGATCGATCATGTCTTGGCAGCATGCGCCGAGATGCGTGGGGCGCAGGCCGGAAAACTGCTCGCGCTGTTGCGACGGTTTGAGGCCGAGGCCGCGCGTGAGGAAGCGCGCGACATGGTGCAATCCCTTGTTGCCGAGTCGCTGATGGCCGAGTCGCTTGTGGCTCAGTTCTCAGCGGAACCGGAAGACATGCTTGACCTTGCCCCGCATGTCGAACTCGATCTGATGGTTGTCGCGGCAGAAGATAGCGTTGCCGCTCTTGATCATGCGCCGCCGGTCGAGATTTTTAATGACTCGATGGAAAACGAATCCAGCGCGGCACCCACATTTCCAGATTATCTGTTTGCAGATTTCGAATTGCGCGAGCGCATTGCGGCTTAATAGCCAAATTGTTCGCGCAAAATCCGCTCGTCGAGGGAATGGCCGGGATCGTGCATCAGCACGAGGCCGGTCTCGTGGTCCATGGCAATTTCAACCCGCCGCACATCGCGCAATTCAAAATGATCTGCGACGGCGGACACCGGGCGCTTCTCAGCTTCCAGCACTTCGATGGTCACCCGGGCGCGATCGGGCAAAAGTGCGCCGCGCCAGCGCCGCGGACGAAATGCTGAAATGGGTGTCAGGGCCATCAATGGGGCTGCCAAAGGCAGAATTGGGCCGTTGGCGGAGAGATTGTAGGCGGTCGATCCGGCGGGCGTGCAGACAAGTACGCCATCGGCTGCGAGTTCCGCCAACCGCTCCTTGCCGTCAACGCTGATGCGCAT
>CAIZGQ010000105.1 GCA_903932565.1 uncultured Hyphomicrobiales bacterium | reverse complement strand
GAGGCGCGGCTTCTTGATCGCATCCATTCCGCCTTTATACGGTCCGGCGCGAAGCTTCAGCCGGCACAGCGCCTGCGCATGGGTGAAATTGTCGAACGTATTGCGGCTCTGGGAACATCCTTCGCCCAGAACGTTCTGAAGGATGAAGCGACGTATCTGCACGTTCTGAACGACGAAGCTGATCTTGCGGGCCTGCCGGACAATGCCCGCGCTGCTGCCGCACAATTGGCCGAGCAACGTGGCTTTCCCGGCAAACATGCTGTCAGTCTGTCACGCTCCAGCGTCGAGCCGTTCCTCGTCTATTCGGATCGCCGCGATCTGCGCGAAACATTGCACAAGGCGTGGACCAAGCGCGGTGAGTTGAGCGCCGAAACGGACAACCGCGCCATCATCGCCGAGACGGTGAAGTTGCGGACACACAAGGCGCAATTGCTCGGCTACGCGACCTATGCGGACTACAGGCTTGATGACACGATGGCGGAAACGCCCGCCAATGTGCGCAATCTTTTGGATCGCGTCTGGCCAGCAGGTCGGCATCAGGCAAAGATCGAGCGCGACCGTTTGCAGGCTCTCGTCGAGCATGAAGGTCAGAATTTTGAACTCGCTGCGCATGATTGGCGCCATTATGCCGAGAAACTCCGGCGCGCCGAATACGATTTCGACGAATCGCAGCTGCGACCCTATTTCCAGCTTGATCGCGTGATCGAGGCTGCGTTTGACACGGCCAACAAATTATTCGGCCTGACGTTTCAGGAGCGTCATGATCTCCCAGTGTACAATCCCGATGTCCGTAGCTTTGAAGTCAAGGACAAGAGCGGCCGACATATCGCGCTGTTCTACGGGGATTATTTTGCCCGTCCCACAAAGCGCAGCGGCGCGTGGATGTCAGGGTTCCGCTCGCAACAGAATCTCGATGGCGAGACGCGGCCGGTTATCGTGAATGTGCTGAATTATGTGAAGCCCGCGCCAGGCAAGCCTGCATTGCTGGGGCTTGATGAGGCGCGCACCTTGTTTCACGAATTTGGCCATGCGTTGCACGGCATGTTGTCGGACGTCACGTACCCATGGCTGTCGGGCACATCTGTCGCGCGAGACTTTGTTGAATTGCCCTCACAGCTTTACGAGCACTGGCTGCTGCGGCCCGAAGTGCTCAGCCAATTCGCCCGCCACGTGGACACACAGGAACCCATTCCGCAGGCCTTGATTGAAAAAGTGCAGGCAGCCTCGACCTTCAATCAGGGCTTTGCGACGGTGGAATTTACCTCGTCGGCCCTGGTCGATCTTGACGTGCATATGCTGCAGGATGCGGACAATCTGGATATCGACGCGTTTGAAAAAACGCAGTTGCAGTCCATCGACATGCCGGCGGAAATTTCCATGCGCCACCGCCCACCACACTTCACGCATATCTTTGCGGGTGAAGGCTATGCATCGGGCTATTACAGCTATCTGTGGTCGGAGGTCCTGGATGCCGACGCATTCGCGGCGTTCGAGGAAACCGGCGACATTTTCAATGCTAAGGTTGCTGAGCGCCTGAAGACCTATGTCTATTCGGCAGGCAACAAACGTCCACCCGGTGAAGCCTATATCGCGTTCCGTGGTCGGTTGCCGAATGTCGAGCCCTTGCTGAAAAAGCGCGGTCTCGTCTGATCCTTTTGCGAGGATGCGGTGAACCCGTATCCTCGCTCTGCACGTTCAGACGCTCTTTGCCATTTCGCGCAACACGAACTTCTGCACCTTGCCCGTCGATGTTTTCGGCAGCTCGGCGAATACGATATGACGCGGGCATTTGAACCGCGCGAGGTGCGTGCGGCACCAGTCCATCAGCTCGTCTTCAGTTGCCGCATGTCCCGGACGAAGCTCCACAAAGGCGCACGGCGTCTCGCCCCATTTGTCGTCTGCCTTGGCAACGACGGCTGCGGCCTGCACCGCGGGATGCTTGTAAAGCGCGTCCTCAACTTCAATCGACGAAATATTCTCGCCGCCTGAGATGATGATGTCTTTCGAGCGATCCTTCAGCTGCACATAGCCATCGGGATATTTGACGCCGAGATCGCCGGAGTGAAACCAGCCGCCCCGGAAGGCGTCTTCCGTTGATTTCGGGTTTTTCAAATATCCCTTCATCACCACATTGCCACGGAACATGACTTCACCAATGGTCTGGCCGTCCGCAGGCACCGGGATCATGGTGACAGGGTCCATCACATCGAGGCCATCGAGCACGGGATAGCGCACGCCCTGCCGCGCCTTTTTCTCGGCTTGCCCGGCTGAATCAAGCTTGTCCCAAGCGTCATTCCATTCATTCACGACGGCGGGGCCGTAGACTTCCGTCAGCCCATAGAGATGCGTCACGTTGAAGCCTGCCCCCGCCATGGCAGCCAGCACGGCCTCCGGCGGTGGCGCGGCAGCGGTGAAGAATTCAACTTTGTGCGGCAGGGGCTTTTTCTCAGCCGCCGGTGCATTGAGAAGCGTCGACATGACGATCGGCGCACCGCACAGATGCGTGACACGGTGCTCGGCGATCAGGTCATACATCAGTTGCGCCCGCACCTGGCGCAGGCAAACATGCGTTCCTGCCACAAGGCTGATCGTCCAGGGAAAGCACCAGCCGTTGCAGTGAAACATCGGCAACGTCCAGAGATAGACG
>CAIZGQ010000104.1 GCA_903932565.1 uncultured Hyphomicrobiales bacterium | reverse complement strand
GTAATGCCATCGCGCAACCCAAGCAGGTTCTGCGCGGAATAATTGCCAAGACAGAGCACGAGTTCTGGATCGACCAAAGTGATCATGCGGGCCAGAAACGGCTGACACGCCGCGATTTCCTGCACATTCGGGTTGCGATTGCCGGGCGGCCGCCAGGGCACGATATTGGCCAGATACACCGCTGAGCGCTCAAGTCCGATGGCGCCCAGCATATTGTCGAGCAGCACGCCGGATGTGCCCACAAACGGCAGGCCCTGCCGATCTTCATCATCTTCCGGCGCTTCGCCAATGATCATAAGTCGCGCGTTGGGATCGCCCGCGCCAAACACCAGTTTGCTGGCCGTGCGTTTGAGAATGCAGCCTTCAAAACCTTCTAACTCAGCACGCAACTCTTCGAGGTTTGTGGCGCGGGACGCTGCCTCGCGGGCCGCCCGTACGGCTTCATCTGCGCCGATCGCAGCGGCACCATCGCGTCCCACTGTGCGCGGCACGGGAGCCGTGCGAGCTGGCGCATCGAGCCGCGCTGGGGCGGAGCGCGCAGGCGGATTGGCGGCAGCGGCCGCGCGGGCTTCAAGCCGGGCCGCCTCGACGATCGCGGATTCCGCAAACCGATCATGCGGCACTTCGTCCACGGCCCCATCGACCCCCATGGCAACGTACCATTGGAGAAGAGCTGCGAGATCTTCACGCGTGGAGACCGATCCTGTGGGATCAACGTCAGATGTGGACATGGGGGTGTTGTAGCGTTTGGCGGGGGCGAGGGGAACTGTATCTCGATTGCAGCTAACCTTCTCCCCCCGAACCCGGCTCTAGCCGGGGTTCGGCATTTCGGATGCACAAGTCGGGTCTACCCGACTTGCGATGGAGAGGGTCGTCCAGGCTGGAGCTAACCTTCTCCCTTGGGAGAAGGTGGCACGCGCAGCGTGACGGATGAGGGTTGGGTTGCGTTAGACCACAAACCCTCACCCGGTCGGCATCCGCCAACCGCCCTCTCCCCAGGGAGAGGGTGACAACCCACCCTGAGGTTGCGTCGCGCCAAAATAATTCCTAATCCCATGCGGTGCCTGACATGGGCAAAGCGGAGTGAAACGATGGTCGAGACAGCGGCGCTGCCCGAGCGCGAAGCCATGGACTACGATGTCGTTATCGTGGGGGCTGGACCTGCTGGCCTTGCTGCTGCCAT
This sequence comes from uncultured Hyphomicrobiales bacterium, assembly GCA_903932565.1. Lineage (GTDB taxonomy): Bacteria > Pseudomonadota > Alphaproteobacteria > Rhizobiales > Beijerinckiaceae > Terripilifer. The sequence continues at coordinate 4,085 of CAIZGQ010000104.1, read as the reverse complement.
TCGCCTGAAACAAACGGACCCGGATACGACCGTCGTTGTCGTGGAAAAGGGCTCGGAAGTCGGCGCGCACATTCTGTCGGGTGCCGTGATCGACCCAACCGGCCTCGACATGCTGCTGCCGGACTGGCGCAGCGATCCTGACCGTCCACTGAAGCAGGACGTCACCGCCGACAAATTTTATCTGCTGGGGCCGATGGGGGGCGTGCGCCTGCCCAACTTCCTCATGCCCAAATTGATGAACAACCACGGCAATTTTGTCGGCTCGCTCGGCAATGTCGCGCGCTGGCTTGGCACGCAGGCCGAAGCACTGGGCGTCGAGATTTATCCGGGCTTTGCAGCGTCCGAAGTTTTGTACGGTGAGAATGGTGAAGTCTGCGGCGTTGCGACTGGCGATATGGGTGTTGGCCGCGACGGCGCGCCAAAAGACTCGTTCACGCGCGGCATGGAATTGCGAGGCAAGTACACGCTGTTTGCGGAAGGGGCCCGCGGTTCGCTGACCAAGACGCTCCTGGCGCGGTTTGATCTGGCGAAAGATTGCGAGCCCCAGAAGTTTGGCATTGGCCTGAAGGAACTCTGGCAGATCGACCCCGCCAAGCATCGCCCCGGTCTGGTGCAGCATTCGTTCGGGTGGCCGCTCGACAATTCCACCGGTGGCGGGTCGTTTCTGTATCATCTCGAGGACGGCCTCGTGTCCGTCGGCTTCGTGGTGCATCTGAACTATTTGAACCCGACGCTCTCGCCCTTCGATGAGTTCCAACGCTTTAAGACGCATCCCCAGGTGGCCGAGACGCTCACCGGTGGCAAGCGCCTCGCCTATGGCGCGCGCGCCATCACAGAGGGCGGCTGGCAATCGGTTCCCAAACTCACCTTCCCCGGCGGTGCTTTGATCGGCTGCGCGGCCGGCTTTGTGAACGTGCCGCGCATCAAGGGGTCCCACAATGCGGTGCTGTCAGGCATTCAAGCAGCAGATGAAGCAATCCTCGCCTTGAAGGCAGGCCGTTCCCACGACGAACTCGCAGGATACGAGGCCGGGTGGCGCACGTCCGCCATCGGCCACGACCTGAAAAAAGTCCGCAACGTCAAGCCCTTATGGTCACGTTTTGGCACGTTGCTTGGGATCTCGCTCGGCGGCCTCGACATGTGGACGAACTCACTGTTCGGCTTTTCGCCGTTCGGCACGCTGGGCCACGGCAAGCCCGACTACGCCAGCCTGAAGAAGCTCGCCGACGTGAAGCCGATCACCTACCCCAAGCCCGACGGCAAACTCAGTTTCGACAAGCCCTCCTCCGTGTTTCTGTCAAACACCAACCACGAAGAAGATCAGCCGGTCCATCTGCAGCTGAAGGACCCGTCGATCCCGATCGCCCGCAATCTGCCCGAGTACGGAGAACCGGCGCGGCTTTATTGCCCTGTCGGGGTTTATGAAGTTGTCTATGCCGATGACGTGCAGAAAACCGGTCCGCGGTTCGTGATCAATGCGCAGAACTGCATCCATTGCAAAACGTGCGACATCAAGGACCCGAGCCAGAACATCAATTGGGTGACGCCGGAAGGCGGCGGCGGGCCGAACTATCCCAACATGTGAGCGACGTGCCGCAGGGAACTATAGCCGGACCGCATTTTGGCCCGGTTCTGGCTTGATCATTTAAAGGGTTGGATCGCGCGAACCTGCCGGCTCATGATCACGTGCTGGAAACCAAGCGTTTTCCAGAACGTAGATTAAAGTAATTTGGTATCAGGCTTGGGCCCGGCTTGGTTTGATCTCGTCTGCGTCTGCCATTTTCATGTCTGGACATCGGTTGCGTGTCCTGCATCTGGAGCACTGCCCATGCGTTTTTTCTGCCCGCCGGTTTTCAAAGCCAACCTGCTCGTGTCAGCGAGCATCTGTGTCGCATCGTTGGCAACCGGCTCCGGGTTCGCCTTTGCGGCTGGCGCACCGCAGGCTCTGATCGCCCATCGTGCGGTCTATGATCTGACGCTGGCGAGTTCCACCGGCGACAAAGCGCCCGCCGCCGCCACGGGCCGCATCGCGTTTGATTTTACCGGTTCTGCCTGCGAGGGCTGGATGATGAACTTTCGCCAGCTAACAACCTTGCAGCCCTCGGAAGGCGAACAGCGCACTTCCGATATGCACTCCTCGACGTTTGAGGATGGCAACGCCAAAAGCTTCAAGTTCAAGACCGAGACTCTGATCGACGGACGGCCCAACGAGGTGACAGACGGCTCGGCAAAAAAGTCCGGCGATGGGGCGCTGTCGCTCAACCTGACGCGGCCCGTGCGCAGCAAGCTTGATCTCGACGAAGACGTTGTGTTCCCCACCGAACAGATCAACCGGATTCTGGAGGCTGCCCACGCGGGAAAGTCGACCGCTGAGATGAAGGTGTTCGACGGCTCCGACGATGGCAAGAAGGTCTACAACACGCTGAGCGTGATCGGCCATGCAGCGGCCAAGCCACCAGCTGATAGCGCCGCCAAGGCAAGCGACCTCGCGACGACCCCGCGCTGGCCAGTCTCCGTCAGCTACTTTGACGTGAAAAAGTCAGACGGAACACCGGACTACATCCTGTCCTTCGAGCTTTATGATAATGGCGTCTCCGGCGCGCTGCGGCTCGATTACGGCGATTTTGTCCTGAAGGGTGAGCTGACAAGCTTCACGCCGCTGCCGCAAAAAGCTTGCACCCCATAAAGGCTCGTCCCATTCAACACATGCGCGCCCTGAGTTTATAAGCTTTACGTCGCAAATCTCTGATATTTCAACGAAAAGGCCGCGACGAACGTCAGCGGCCTTTGGTTTGTTTTGAGAGTGCTTTGGTCTATCGGCCGCCGCGGGCCACGCGCTCGATCTCAGCGCGCACCATCCGCTCCACCATCGTCGGCAAATTGTCATCGAGCCATTGTTTCAGCATAGGCCGCAGCATGTCGCGGGCTGCAGCCTCGAACATCTGATCATGCTGGCCCTGCAGGGACGACGACAACGCCTGGAACGCCGACGAGATCGAGGCATCTGCATTGGCAGACAACAACAGGTCGCTTGTTGGGGCGAAGGCTGGTTCAACCGGCAAATTTGGCGCGGGTTGGTAGTGAGCGGCTTCAAACCGTGCCTCGACAGTCGGAGGCTCGGGGATACGCCGTGGCGGCTCCGAACCATAAGACACTTCGCGCTCGACGATTTGCTCGAAGGTCAGGCGCGGCGGGCTCGGGGTCCGGCTGGCGAGGTGGCTCCCATCAGCCTTCGACTCACTGGGGTCCTGACGGCGGCGCACTTCAGACAGCGCATGGCGGTAGGCCTCGTCCGACCGGAGTGCCGTTGGTTCTGCCGCAACGCGTGGGCGCAACGTGCTGGGCTCAATCTCGGTGATCGCCACACGCCGGGCAATATCCGCTGCAGACACTGAACCTTCGGACAAAGGACGCGATGGCGCAGCCACCTCTGCCGCAGATGAGCCGCCCGCATCGAGAGGTGGCGCGATGTCGTCGCGCAAAACGGTACGGGCGACCGGACCGGGCGCCAATGTCGCCATCGGGGCAGGATCAAGACTGACAGCCTCCTCTGGCCGAATGCGACCAATGGAAGACGGCGTCAGCCGCACAGGACTTTGGACGGCGGGAGGCTGCGCGGCCGGTGCTGGCACCCGAGCGGCCAGAGGCAACACCTGATCATCGGCAATGATGCGCCGAATGGAGGCAAGGATTTCCTCCATCGAAGGCTCATGCGCGCGCTGTTCGGCCGTCTTTGAGGATGGGAGGGGCGCTGCGGTCATGGCCTCTGACACTTCGGGCACTCTGTGGCGGACAGAGTGGCGTTTGAAATTTGCGATTTCCGGCACCGTGTCCGCACACGCACGGGTTTTGCAAAACTTGCAGATGGTTTGCAGGATTTGCACGTGATTCGCAGGTCTCACCCAAAGAGTGAACCCGTGCCCATGGAAGGACAAGTCTTTGACAACACGTCACATGTGGAAAATGCGCAAATCGACCGAACAAGCCTGAAGGACCTAGCGACCATCCGGGGTTTGAAGGCCAATCCACTTGTCCTTGACCTGATCGTAATGGACCTTCGGGTCATAGTTTTCGGCGCGCAGGTT
>CAIZGQ010000103.1 GCA_903932565.1 uncultured Hyphomicrobiales bacterium | reverse complement strand
CGCGTGATCGTCGTGCCCATGCGCATCTGCCACCGCGTGGCCATGATCATCATGCGCACCAGCGGCTGCGGGCTCACCGTAGAAGGTGAGGAACACCAGACGCCACGAATAAAACGATGTGAGACCCGCCGCAATCGTCGTCATCAGAAATGCGAACACCGCCGTGCCCGAATGCGATGTTGCCGCAAACGAAGCTTCAATGATGGCGTCTTTTGAAAAGTACCCGGCCGTGAACGGAAAGCCGGTCAGCGCCAACGTGCCTATGGTCATGGTCCAATAGGTGAACGGGATCTTCGTGCGAAGCCCGCCCATCTTGCGCATGTCCTGCTCGTGGTGCATCGCGTGGATGACCGAGCCTGCGCCCAGAAACAGCAGTGCCTTGAAGAACGCATGCGTGAACAAATGAAAGATGCCGACCGAATAGGCGCCCACGCCGAGCGCCACGAACATGTAGCCGAGCTGCGAACAGGTCGAATAAGCAATCACGCGCTTAATGTCGTTCTGTACGAGGCCGACGGTCGCCGCGAAGATCGCCGTCAGCGCCCCGATGAACGTGACAAACTCAAGCGCCACGGGGGCTTGTTCGAAGAGCGGCGACAGACGCGCCACCATGAACACACCGGCTGTCACCATGGTCGCGGCATGGATCAGCGCCGACACAGGCGTCGGGCCTTCCATCGCATCCGGCAACCACGTGTGCAGCAGGAACTGAGCCGACTTGCCCATCGCGCCCATGAACAGCAGCAGGCAGGTGATCGTCATCGTGTCCATGTCGAGGCCGAACACATGCAAGGGCTTGCCCGCAAGGCCGGGCGCTGCGGCAAAGATCGCCTCGAACGACACGGACTTTGTCTGCCAGTACACAAGGAAGATGCCGAGCGCGTAGCCAAAGTCACCGACGCGATTGACAACGAAGGCCTTGATGGCCGCCGCATTGGCGGAGGGCTTTTCAAACCAGAAGCCAATCAGAAGGTATGACGCGAGGCCGACACCTTCCCAGCCAAAGAACATCTGCACGAGATTGTCCGACGTCACCAGCATCAGCATCGCAAAGGTGAACAGCGACAGATACGCAAAGAAGCGCGGGCGACTTGGATCTTCGTGCATATAGCCGATGGAATACAGATGCACGAGCGAGGACACGCTCGTCACCACCACCAGCATCACCGCCGTCAGCGTGTCGACGCGCAAAGCCCAATCGACCTTGAGCGTGCCGACTGTGAACCAATTGCCGAGCACCGGCACAGAACCGTGGGTGTGGCCGAGCCCGACCTGCACGAAGATGACCCAGGATAGCGCTGCGGCAATCCCCAGAAAGGCTGTCGTGACAATCTCGGAGGGACGCGGCCCGATGAGGCGACCGAGCAACCCGGCAATGAAGAAGCCGAGCAGCGGCAGGAAGACGATCAGAGAAATCATCGTCGATCAGCCCTTCAGCGCGTTGATATCTTCAACCGCAATGGTGCCGCGGTTGCGATAATAAGTAACAAGAATGGCCAGGCCAATGGCTGCTTCCGCTGCCGCTACCGTGAGAATGAACAGCGAGAACACCTGGCCAGAGAGATCACCAAGGGCCGAGGAGAAGGCGACAAGGTTGATGTTCACCGCCAACAGAATCAATTCCACCGACATCAGGATGACGATGATGTTCTTGCGGTTGAGAATGATTCCCGCAACGCCAATGGTGAACACCATGGCTGCGACTGTGAGATATTGATTGAGACCGATGTCCATGTGTCTGTCCTCGATCCCGCCTCAGACGCCCGCCCGCGAGGGCACTTTTTTAACTTCGACTGCCTGCTCTGCCGTGCGCGCATTCTGCACGGACACGATCTG
>CAIZGQ010000102.1 GCA_903932565.1 uncultured Hyphomicrobiales bacterium | reverse complement strand
TGGCTGCGACCGGTGAGCTGCTGACGGAAAAGGCAGGCGTGCTCAACCTGGGTGTCGAGGGCATGATGCTGGTGGGCGCCGTCGCGGCCTTTGCCGTGGCGCACACAACAGGCAGCACAACGCTCGGACTGCTGGCAGCCGTTGCAGCGGGCGCGCTTATGGCGGTCGTGTTTGGATTTTTGACGTTGACGCTGCTTGCCAATCAGGTCGCGACGGGTCTTGCCTTGACGATTTTTGGTCGCGGCTTCAGTGCGCTGGTGGGTGCCAGCTTTGTTGGCATTTCAGCGCCCACGTTGCCAAAACTGCATGTGCCAGTGCTGTCGGATATTCCCTTTATCGGCCCGGTGTTCTTTGCCCATGATGTGCTGATCTACAGTGCCTTCATCCTGTTGGGTGCGACAGCCTGGTTCCTCTACCGCACCCACAGCGGGCTGATCCTGCGGGCCGTGGGCGATTCTCACAATGCTGCCCATTCCATTGGCTATCCTGTGATCCGCATCCGTTATTTTGCCGCGATGTTTGGCGGTGCGATGGCGGGGCTGGCGGGGGCTTACATGTCGTTGTCCTACAGCCCGCTTTGGGCCGAGGACATGACGGCTGGGCGTGGCTGGATTGCCGTGGCACTCGTTGTGTTTGCCGCGTGGCGTCCATTCTGGCTGTTGATTGGAGCCTATCTTTTCGGCAGCATCATGTATTTGTCGCTCTATGTGCAGGCGCTTGGCATTTCCATACCCTCGCCCTTTGTATCAGCGCTGCCGTATCTTGGTACGATTCTGGTGTTGGTGATCATCTCGCGCGATGTGCGGCGCATTCGCCTCAACCAGCCAGCCAGCCTCGGCAAATCATTTCACGCAACATCTTGAGGGAGTTCCAACATCGTCGTCGGCATGCGACGCCAAAGCTATGCGCACCGAAAAATGGGCCTTTGCTGGCCTGCGTTTTGCTATGAAATATTGAATGAGAGTTTAAGATCGCCGCTAGGGCGGATCCCAAAATTCGCAGGTTTTATCAAAACCTGCGCATCGCAGTTCACATGAATTTAGCTGGAGTGTTTGAGATGGATCGTCGTCAATTTACCAAGTCAATCGGCTCGGGCCTTGTTGCAGCCACGCTGCCGGGCCTTGTGGGAAGTGCTGAGGCTGCAACGCCCTTGAAGGTCGGATTTATCTATCTTGGCCCCACAGGCGACTTTGGCTGGACCTACCAGCATGATGAAGGCCGCAAGGAAGCGGTCGCAAAGTTTGGCGACAAGATCCAAACCGTGTTTGTGGAAAACGTTCCGGAAGGTCCGGATTCCGAGCGTATCATTGCGGACCTTGCCGCCAAGGGTGCCAAGCTGATCTTCACGACATCCTTCGGCTATATGAACTACACGCTGAAGGTCGCGAAAGATTTTCCGGATGTAAAGTTTGAGCATTGCACTGGCTACAAGCGCGCCAAGAATGTCGCAACTTACAACATCCGCTTCTATCAGGCCCGCTTCGTCCAGGGCGTGATTGCGGGCAAGCTCACCAAGTCCAATGTTGCAGGCTACATTGCCTCCGTCCCGGTCCCAGAAGTCGTGCAGGGCATGAACGCCTTCATGCTTGGCATGCGTTCTGTGAATCCAGCCGCGACGCTGAAATTCATTGCCATCAATTCCTGGTATGATCCGGGCAAGGAAGGCGATGCTGCCAAGGCGCTGATCGATCAGGGCTGCGATATCATCACCCAGCACACCGATTCACCGAGCCCGCTGCAGGTTGCCGAAAGCCGCAAAATCAAGGCGTTTGGTGAAGCCACCGACATGAGCAAATTTGCACCCACCATGCAGCTCAGCGCTATCGTCAACGAGTGGGGCGGGTATTACATCAAGCGCATCAGCGATGTGATGGATAACAAATGGGCGAGCACGGACATCTGGGGTGGCTTTGACAGCGGTATGCTGAAGATGGCGCCGTTTGCTAACATGCCCGACGATGTGAAGGCGCTGGCGTTGAAGACCGTCGAAGACATCAAGACGGGCAAGAACAAAGTGTTCGTCGGCCCAATCAAGGATCAGAGCGGAAAGTTGCAGCTCGCCGCTGGCGCCGTGATGGATGACGGCGCGCTGTCGGGCCTGCAATGGCTCGTTGAAGGCATCCAGGGCAAGTTGTCCTGAGTCCAGATTCTTCTGAAGCCCCACGTTTCGTGATGACGACCTAAAATAGAGGCTCTCCGCTGATGCGGGGAGCCTTTTTGGTATGGACTGACGCCACGCAGCTTTTTGAGAGAGGTGAACGATGGTGGACATTCGCGCTGAGCGCTGCACGGGCGAACTGGATGGTGATTTCGTTGTGTTTCTCATTGGCATGCGCATTAACCGGTGGTGGCGCGTGCACAAATGGCTGCCGATTGCGCGGGCCATGGGCGATATGCTCGCCGAGCTTGCGCGCCAGCCCGAGCTGGGTCTGCTGCATGCACGGCCGCACATTGGTTTTCCCAATCTGATGTTTGTTCAGTACTGGCGTAGCTTTGCGCAGCTTGAGGCCTATGCATCTGCGCGCGACAAAAGCCATCTGCCCGCGTGGAGTGCCTTTAACCGCGCGATTGCCAACAATGGTGACGTCGGCATCTGGCACGAGACTTATGTGATTGGTGCTGGAGATTCTGAATCGTTCTACGTCAACATGCCGCCGTTCGGGCTGGGTGCGGCGGGCACACTGGCTCCTGCCAAGGGCCGTCGCGCGAATGCGCGTGGACGCCTGTCGGCGGCAGGTGCTGGGCAAAGCGAGGGCGACGCCAGCTGAGTATATGTTCAGGTGCTTGTTTTATTTTCAGCTTTCATGAAATTGTATTTCCGCCGCGTCGGCAAAAAGCGGAAAAGTGCTTGAATTTCAGCTTGTTCGCGGGGGTCTGGCATGGGAATTGCTGCCAAATCTTCGGTAAAACGTTGGTCCTGCGGATCTCTTCGCAAGGCCCATGCGAGGAGAGGGCAGCATGTCAGTTTATGATTTTTCCCGTCGTCAATTTATTCGAAACACCGGCGCATTGGCCGCATCCACGGCGCTTCTTGGCGCAACAAGCCAGCAGGCACTCGCCGCCGGTGTGACGCTCGGCATTGTCTACGTCGGCCCGCGTGATGACTTTGGCTGGAACCAGGCGCACGCCGTGGCCGCCAAGGCGTTGAAGGCTATTCCCGGTATCAAGATTATTGAGGAAGAAAACGTTCCTGAAACGGACGCCTGCGCAAAGTCCATGGAATCCATGGTCAATCTGGA
>CAIZGQ010000101.1 GCA_903932565.1 uncultured Hyphomicrobiales bacterium | reverse complement strand
GCAATGCCATCTTTGACGCCACCGGTGTCCGGTTGCGTCGTGGGCCGTTGTCAGCCGACTCGATCAAAAAGGCACTGTCGTCGACCTGACCAGGCCCATAAACGCGGTCCAAGGTGCGCCCATGGGCGTGCCTTGGCACGTCGCGAGCTCCCCCCTAGGATCAATGCAACGCAGACCGGGCGATCCCGGCCGTCCTTTGCGCTGTAAGGGGAGCTGAGCGTTTGGTGGTTAAATCTGTGCCTGCGACGTCTGCACGTGCAGGCGTCGCCAGCGGCCCTGCACAAAAGACGCAGCTTGAAACCGAAACATCTGTCGGATTTCAGGTCCGCATGACGCATCGCATGATGCAGCGTGCGCTTGCTGCAAAAATTGGCCCTGCTGGCGCGACGCTCGGCATGTGGTATTTTCTGCGCGCGCTTTGGACGGAGGATGGCCTGACCCAGCGTGAATTGTCCGACCGCACCGGCACGATGGAGCCGACCACCATGGCCGCGATCCAGGTGATGGAGGAAAAAGGCCTTGTGACGCGAGCGCGAAATGCCAAAGACCGTCGCAAGATGAATGTGTTTCTGACGCCAAAAGGGCGCGCGCTCGAAGCAGAACTTCTGCCGCTGGCTGCCGATGTGGTGAACGCAGCCACGAAGAATTACTCGCCGCGCGAAATCGCACTGCTGCTCGATTTGTTGCGCGGTGTGCAGAATAATTTGGCTGAGGCTGTCGGTCCCGCAGATGGTGAGGGCGACGTCCCCTTCTGATGTCAGGCCAAGCGGGTCTGGTGTTGCAGGTGGATTGTCTCGCGCCTTGCCGCTGATTCAAGGATCGCGCGGCAAACTTCCAACGTGGCCATACCCCATTCGCCGGAATGAGTCGGCGTCTGTCCATGGATGACCACGTCCACCATCTCGTCGATCACACCCGCGCGGGGCACGTGTCCTGCTGGAATGGGCAGGAGTTCGCGCCGGTCGTTGGCGTAGATCATCACGCCCTGCGGCGTTGGTCGAAGGTCTGCCTCTTCGCAGGATGCGATGACGAGCCCGAAATGGTTGTGGTGGCTGGGCGCTTTGTCAGCCGGGGTTGGTGTCAGTCCATAGGTGCGTGTTTCCTTCAACGCACGTTCAGCATCCTGACTGGTAAGTTTTGCGAGCCCGGCGCGGGCGGTTCCGTATTCGCTTGAATCGCGCTGCTGACCCAGCTCGCCAACCCAGCCGCAGAACTCATCTGAATCGAAATGCGCATATCCGCTGTAGGTCAAAGAGGCAAAAGTGCCGTTTTCAAATCTGAGCTGCGCCTGATAGGCGCCTTCCGTGCGTCGCGCAGGGTCGAGCATCCCTGTCATGGCATTCAGGCTCTCGACCGGGCCCCCTGCGATGAGGCGGACAATATCAACCTGGTGCGCGGCCTGGCTGAAGATCACGCCGCCACCCTGGGCGGTGTCCAGCTCCTCAGGACGGCGGGGCCGATACAGAAAATCCGTGAAGTTGAGCGCCGTCACCATACGCAGCCGACCGTAGGTTCCACGTTCAATCAAGTCACGGACCTTCAGGAACGGCGCGTCAAAGGAATGGCTGTGGCCGACCATCAGAGCGACACCAGCGTTCTGCGCGGCGGTAATCATCGCCGCGCAATCGTCCAGCGTCAGGGCCATCGGCTTTTCGACCATGACGTGTTTGCCATGGGCGGCTGCGAGTTCCACGTGGGCGCGATGAAGCTGGTGGGGCGTTGCCACGTAGATCATTTCGACGTTTGGGTCGGCGGCCAGGTCTTCGACGCAGGCATAGCTCCGGCCGCCAAAGTCGCGTTCAAATTGCGTGCGCGCGATTTCACGCGGGTCTGCAGCAGCAACGAGCTCGACGCCCGGATGCTGTCGGAAGGTTGGCAGCATCAGCATGAACCCACGGCCGAGGCCCGCGACGCCCAATCTCAGTCGACGATACTTCATGGCGCGCACCCTCGGGGACATTGACAATCAACTTAGCATCCTCAGGAATAAAGTCGATGCTGGAGGGCGGATAGTGCAGCCAGCGAACAGGCCAAATCAGGTGGGCAACGCGCGTTTCGTTCGAGCCCGCCAAAGTTTGACCCCGGCTCACCTTGCCAGCGTCGCACAATTATATTACTTAGATAGCTAAGCAAAATTTGGCAGGAGGACGCGCATGTTCACGCCCCAGGAGAATGATCTGCTTTGCCGCGTTGAGGGCAAAGCCCCCATGGGCCAGATTTTCCGCAATCATTGGATCCCTGCCTGCACGATTGACGAAGTGGCAGAGGCGGATGGGACGCCGATCAAGATCCGCCTTCTGGGTGAAGACCTCGTGGTGTTTCGCGATTCCGACGGACGCGTTGGCGTGCTGGACGAGCTTTGCCCGCATCGCCGGGCGTCCCTGGTGTTCGGCCGCAATGAAGAATGTGGTTTGCGCTGCCTCTACCACGGCTGGAAGATGGACGTGGACGGCAACGTGCTGGAGATGGCGTCTGAGCCTGCGGCATCCGGCCTTGTCGAAAAAGTGAAGCACAAGGCCTATCCGGTCGAGGAAGCTGCCGGGTTTGTCTGGGTCTATATGGGCTCGGCAGAGACGAAACCCGCGTTTGAGCCGCCGGTGTTTCAGCCCACGCCCGAGACCAAGATCGCCATCGGCAAGATCAAGATCGACTGCAACTGGGCCCAGATTTTGGAGGGCGCTATCGACTCGGCGCATTCCTCAAGCCTGCACTCGTCCGACATGGTGCCGGCGCGCGTCACCAACGCAAAGGCCACCAAGCAAAACTGGCTGCGTCCCTCGACCGACAAGGCCCCGCGCCTGCAGGTTCAGCCCACCAGCTTTGGCTTTCGGTATGCCGCGTTGCGCCGTCCGATCGCCAATGCAGCAACCCATGATTACGTGCGCACAACGCTGTTCATCGCGCCCCACACGGTCCTCATTCCGCCAAATGATCAGTATCGCGTCGCGATCCTGCATGTGCCGATGGATGACACCCACACGATGTTCCACTTCATCGCATTTGGTGAGGCAGAGACGACGCCGGACACCGAAACGTGGCGTCAGTTCCTGCATATGCAGGTCGGCATCGATGTCGAGGCAGATTTCACCAATCGGCGGAACCGCGCCAACCATTATCTGCAGGACCGACAGGCCATGAAGGCTGGGAATTTTACCGGCATCCCGGGGATACCCAACCAGGACATCGTCATGTGGGAGACGATGGGCCCGATTGCTGAGCGCGACAGCGAACGGCTTGGCGCGAGCGATCTTGCGATTGTCTCCTTTCGCCGCATGATGCTGGAGGCGGCTCAGGCCTTTATGACATCTGGTGCCGTGATCGGCCGCCTCGAGCCTCACATCCCGCAGCATGCCTTGCGCAGCTTTGAGGGAATTGTCGAAAAAGCCCTCGACTGGCGCAAAGCGGGTGTCTCGGCGCAAGAGCTCGCCGTGGCAGGTGACGTTTCGATTGGTGAGGAAACACACAGACGCTCGGTGTCTGCTGCGGAATAATAACCTTGTTCCAAATTGCTTTCATTTTGCACTCCAAGGGATTTCAAAATGTGGCAAACTGGATGTCGTTCAACGAAGGTTCAGCAACCAACGTCGAATGTAGGTTTCAGGTAGACGCTAAACACGGCGGCCTGCCAGCTTGAGGAGGACTTCATGTTGAAATTGATGCGTGCCATCTTCGGGATCGTGATGCTCACCTCCGTGGGCGTTGCTTCGCTTCCCGCCGAAGCGATGCCGGCCTTTGCACCTCCGGCGGTGACGGCCACTGAATCCACCGATCTGGTCCAGCAGGCGCGCACAATCTGCCGCTGGGATGGATCCTGCTTCAACACCAGCGGCCGCCCGATGTACGCACCGCGCCGTTATTATCGTCCGCGCTACTACGCCCCGCGCCGTCGCTACATCCGTCGTCGCTATTATTATTGAGATCATCCCAATTGCAGAAAAAGCCGGGCTCAACCCGGCTTTTTTTGTCAGTGAACCTCAGCGCTTTCGGCAATCGCGTCGTAGATGCGATCGAGCTCGGGCTCGCTGACGCAATAGGGCGGCATGACGTAAAGCGTGTTTCCAAGCGGTCGCAGCAAAATATCCCGCTCAAGGAAAAAGCTGCGAAGCTTCAAGCCGATATTGGCGAGATACCCGGCATCCGAGACCTTGAGATCAATCGCACCAATCGTCCCGCAGGTGCGTGCATTCGCAAATCTGTGATGGCCCGATAGGGCCGACATGCGCTGCGACTGCGCAACAACAAGCCTGTCGATCCGCGACTGCACGGGTTCCTCCTGCCAGACTTTGACATTTGCAAGCCCCGCCGCGCACGCAATCGGATTTGCCGTGTAGGAACTTGAATGAAAGAACGTCTTCGACCGGTCAGGTGACAGATGTGCGTCATAAATTGCGTCTGTGGCCAATGTGGCCGCAAGCGGAATCGCACCGCCCGTCAGGCCCTTGGACGTGCACAGAATATCGGGTTGGATACCGGCCTGTTCGCAGGCAAACAGGGTACCCGTGCGCCCCCAGCCGGTCATCACTTCATCAGCGATGAACAGCGTGCCTCTTCGCGCCGCCAACCGCGCCATGTCACCCAAGACTTGAGGGCGGTACATCAGCATGCCGCCCGAGCCGCAAATCAGCGGCTCGACGATCAGGGCAGCCGCTTTTTCATCGCGCACCAACGCCTCTAGGGCATCGAGCGTGTCCTGCTCGCGCCCGGCAAAGGGAAACGGAATGCGCGCGACATCAAATAGCAGCGGCGCATAAACCGCGTTGAACACGCCGCGTGCGCCCACGCTCATCGCGCCGATCGTATCGCCATGATAGGAGTGCTCCATGACAATGATACGTGCGCGTGGTTGTCCTCGGTTGGCAAAAAATCCAAGGGCCATCTTGAGCGCAACTTCGACAGCGGTTGAGCCGCTGTCTGAATAAAACACGTGGTTGAGGCCGTCCGGTGTCAAAGCCACAAGGGCTTGCGCTAGATCTTCCGCCGCCTGGTGGGT
>CAIZGQ010000100.1 GCA_903932565.1 uncultured Hyphomicrobiales bacterium | reverse complement strand
GAACCCCTCGCCATTGGCGCCCCTGCCCCCATGCGCGACCTGCCGGTGCGGGTTGAGCGCATGATTCACTTTGTGCCGCCCCATATCGAAAAAGTCCGGGCGCGCGCCAAAGATCTCGCTGGTCAGGTCGATGTCATCCTCGGCAATCTGGAGGATGCGGTCCCGGTCGAGGCGAAGGAAGCCGCACGGCGCGGCTTTATCGAGATGGCGCAGGCGAGCGACTTTGGCGGCACAGGCCTGTGGACCCGCATCAATGCGCTGAATTCGCCCTGGGTGCTGGATGATCTCACCGAGATCGTGGGGGCCATCGGCAACAAGCTCGACGTTGTGATGCTGCCCAAAGTCGAGGGCGTCTGGGATATCCATTTTCTCGATCAATATCTGGCGCAGCTTGAAGCCCGCCACGCCATCAAAAAGCCGATCCTGATCCACGCGATTCTGGAGACGGCGGAAGGCGTGAAGAACGTTGATGCGATCGCGGCGGCGTCCCCGCGCATGCACGGCATCAGCCTTGGACCCGCAGATTTGGCAGCCTCGCGTGCGATGAAAACCACGCGCGTTGGCGGTGGTCATCCCGACTATAAAGTGCTGGCGGACGCGGCGACTGAAACTGAAGTTCGTCCGTCCTACCAGCAGGATCTTTGGCATTATACGGTCGCCAAAATGGTTGACGCCTGTGCGGCCGCTGGCATCAAGGCGTTTTACGGCCCGTTCGGCGATTTCTCAGACCCAGCCGCTTGTGAAGTGCAGTTCCGCAATGCCTTCCTGCTGGGTTGCGCGGGCGCATGGTCACTGCACCCAACGCAGATTGCCATTGCCAAAAAGGTCTTCTCGCCAGACCCCTCGGAGGTGAAGTTCGCCGCCCGCATTCTGGAGGCCATGCCGGATGGGTCTGGCGCTGTCATGATTGACGGCAAGATGCAGGATGATGCGACGTGGAAACAAGCCAAGGTCATTGTTGACCTTGCCCGCCAGGTGGCGGCAAAAGACCCTGATTTTGCTTCACTTTATGGCTTCTGAGGGGAGCTGCGTCAGCGTGGCTCAATCTGCCAACATGACAGGCAGTTGACGAACCTTTGCCCAACGCGCTAACGACTCGGCCATGAAGCGTGACCCATCATGAAACCGAACACGGCAAAGTTTAGCATCGGCCAGGTGGTACGGCACCGGAAATATCCGTTTCGCGGTGTTGTGTTCGATGTCGATCCGACGTTTGGCAACACCGAAGAATGGTGGTTGTCGATCCCTGAGGATATGCGCCCGCGCAAGGAACAGCCGTTCTACCATCTGCTCGCCGAAAACGCCGAGACAGAATACGTGGCTTATGTCTCCGAGCAGAACCTGCTGCCGGACGAATCGGGTGAACCAGTGCGGCATCCGCAGGTGGACGAACTTTTTGTTCGCGCCAATGATGGCAGTTATCAAATCAGAGCGGCACAGCGCCACTGAGGCCCCAAAGGCCGGGATCCATATTGCAGCGCTGAGGCGCAGCTTTCTCAAAAACATCAACAAAAAACCCGCGAACATTGTCCGCGGGTTTTTTGTTTGTGGCTGAGTGCAAAACTTACTTGGCGGGCGCCGGTGCGGGTGCAGCCGTACCATTCTGCTGGGCCTCGAGGCGCTTGCGCTCGTCTTCAGCCCGCTTCTGCAGCTGCTCTTCGAGCGCCCGCTGCTGCTCTTCGAGCACCTTCGGGTCAATTGCCGCGCCATCATAAGACTTGCCGAAGTTGGCGAGCGGCACCGCAAAGGTGACTTCGTTGTTGACCTGGTTGCGGACAGCGATGCTTAGCGTCGATCCCTTCTTCAGGGCATCAATCACCGGCTGCTTCACCTTGGATTCTGCAAAGCAGCCATTGGGGAAGCAGATTTCAAACGAACCTTCCTGCGCCGCGCCATTGTCGATGGTGTAGCGAAAGCCCGGGCGCAGCAGGAGTGACACCGGCAGCAACAGGCGGATGATCTTGGTGTCATCGCCCTTCACATCATAAACGGCGAGCGCCAGCACTGGAGGCTGATCCGGACCTTGTCCGAAATCGCGCGTCGTGTAGCAGATTTCCTTGTTGGCAGCCTGATCCTTGCCGCACACCTTCGTCCAATCGCCCTGCGACGGCTGAAGGTCGACGCGGACCGGGCCCTGGGGCTGACCCTGCGGCTGCTGCTGGGCTTGCGGTTGGGGAGCGGGCGCTGCGGGCTTGGGCGCGGCAGGCTTCGGCGCTGCGGGCTTGGGAGCTGCGGCCGGAGCTGGTGCGGGCGCTTGGGCCGCGAGTGGGAAGCTGCCCAAAAGCAACGAGCCTACGACAGTCGCAGCGCCGAGGCGCCTTGCTGAAAACAGCATACCTGGTCCTTTCACGTGGATCGTCCGCGGGAACAAAGCGATCAGCCCAATCCAATTCGGACGCGGCCCGCTCTTCGTCTCTTGTCGCGGCGACATATTGACGAGGCTGCATAGCCCGTTCCGATCATCAATACCAGTGACAGAAGTACGCTCGCGCACGGCTGTTTCATAATCCTGACCAAAGTTTTTGGTCTGTGTGGCCATCGGGTCGCGTATATGAGGCTCAGAATTCGGAAAGTATGACGAGATGGCCGTTTTCAGCAGACGCTCCGTGCTGCGCGGGACCCTTGGTCTCAGCCTCGCAAAATCCTCAGCCGCCTTGGCACAATCGAGCGCGCCTGCCCTGCTCGGCGCGGCGGGCAAGGCATTTGACACTGACGTCGCCATCATCGGCGCTGGCGCGGCAGGTCTCGCCTGCGCGCGTGAGTGCCAACGCCTTGGCCGCAGCTTTGTCCTGATCGAGGCGCGCAACCGAATTGGCGGGCGTGTCTTCACAGATTATCTGCACGAAACCCCCGTCGATGCGGGCGCACTTTATATTCACTGGTCGGAGAAAAACCCCTGGGCCGAGATCGCCAGATCTGCCAGCACCGCAACGGTTGATAGCGATAGCCTGCCAAGTGGATCGCGTTTCTTTGCCGCCGACCAAGCGATGGAGCCGCCCGCCCGACGCTCCGCTTTCGCACAGTTTGAAGGCCTCCTCGATACTGACAAGGGCGTCGTGCCAGACGTGTCGCTTCTGGAGCGCGCCGGCTCAGACCCGGACTTTTTGCGGAGCGCCAACGCCATTGGCCGGATGTCGGTCGGCGATGAGCCAGGCCGAATCTCAGCCCTCGATTATTCGCGGCTTTGGTCCGGCACAGACCTCATCGTCCCGGACGGCTATGGCAAACTTGTAGCCGGCTGGGGCGCGGACCTGCCAGTCAAACTGAACACGCTGCTCAGCCGCGTGGACTATCGTGACAGCGGCGTTCGCCTGACCACATCCGGCGGCACCCTATCGGCGCGGACCGCCGTCATCACAGTGCCCGTGGGTGTGCTTCAGGCCGAGCGCATCAGCTTTGATCCGCCCCTGCCACGCGAGACGTTGTCTGGCCTTGAGGGCCTCTCGATGGGGGCGCTCACCAAGATGGCCCTGCGCTTTGATGGCGAGCGGTTCGGCATCGATCTGGGGACAGACCTTTGGGACACGCTGGCGGACGGAGCCATCCTCGACTTTGAATGCTGGCCCTTTGATCGCGATGTAATGATGGTCTATTTCGGCGGCGATTATGCCCGCAACCTTGCCAAGCAAGGCGAAGTGGCAGCCGTGGCGGAGATGATGCGCCATCTGCATCGGCTGATCGGCCAGAACCCACGGCCGCATTTGCTGGAGGGGAAGCTGTACGGCTGGAGCGAAGATTCTTTTGCGATGGGCTGCTATTCCCACGCCAAGCCAGGTCTTGCCTCAGCCCGCGCTGCTCTCGCACGACCGATTGCCGACAAGCTGTTTCTGGCGGGCGAAGCAACGGGTGGCGAAACCCCGCAGGACGCATTCGGCGGGGCGATGACCGCCGGCGGGGCCTATCTCGCGGGCCGCAGTGCGGCGCGCGCCGCGCACGCCTTGATGGGGTCGTGACAGTTTGGGACCATGATGGATCGCGCGCGGACAATCCTCGCGCTATGAATAAGACTGCTTCGAATCGGTCGACATAGTTTGGCCTGACAGGTCCGCACACGCATGACGGCGCAGCCAGCAAATCCTTTAAAACACACGCCGAGCCTGTTGGTGTTTGATTCCGGGCTTGGCGGATTGACCGTGCAGCGCGAAATTCTCCGGGCACGACCCGATGCGCGGATCACCTATCTGGCGGACGATTCCGTGTTTCCCTATGGCCGCCTCGCTGCGGATGTGCTGGTGGCGCGCGTCAACGCGCTGATGGACTCGCACATCCCGGCGGCACAACCGGACGTTGTTGTGATTGCCTGCAATACAGCGTCAACCCTGGTGCTTCCGCATCTGCGGGCGCGTTTCCCGGACATTCCCTTTGTCGGCACCGTGCCCGCGATCAAGCCTGCCGCCGAGCATTCGCGCACCGGTCTGATTTCCGTGCTGGCAACCCCCGGCACCGTGGCGCGCGATTATACGCGCGGCCTGGTCGACAGCTTTGCCAATCATTGCCGGGTTCAGCTTGTGGGCTCTTCAAGTCTGGCGAGTATCGCCGAGACGTTCATGCAGCATGGCGATTTGGACGACGCGGATGTGGCGCGTGAAATTGCGCCCTGTTTTGTTGAGGAAAATGGCCGCCGCACGGATGTGATCGTTCTTGCCTGCACCCATTATCCGTTGCTGATCGATGCCTTCAAACGTCTGGCACCATGGCCCGTCGAATGGATCGACCCTGCGCCAGCCATTGCCCGGCGCGTCAATCATCTGTTGCGGGAACGCGGCTTTGCGGACGCGATGCCGGATACCGCCACACAACCCGGCAAAGCGATCTTCACCAGCGGCCGCACGCCGAATGCGGCGCTCACACACGTTCTGGCAGAGCGTGGGTTGCTCGCCCCCTGACCGGTCAAGGCTAAGTAGAAGTCCTCAGCATCACGCCAACCCATGTTATGGCAGGGTCAATTTGATGAAAGGCACTCTGCATTTGCAAACGGAGCTTGCAGGAAAGCGTCTTTGTGCTGACCCGATCAAAGCTTAGGTTCTCAACACTGCCTGTCGGGCATGTTGCATGGAGGTCATCGTGGCAAAGGTTCTCGT
>CAIZGQ010000099.1 GCA_903932565.1 uncultured Hyphomicrobiales bacterium | reverse complement strand
GATCCGGGCAACCGGGATGGCATCGAGATAACCGTTCACGCCAGCGTAAATCACGCAGACCTGTTCTTCCATCTTCAGCGGCGAGAACTGCGGCTGCTTAAGAAGCTCGGTCAAGCGTGCGCCGCGGTTCAGAAGACGCTGAGTCACAGCGTCCAGATCCGAACCGAACTGCGCGAAGGCGGCCATTTCACGATACTGGGCGAGCTCGCCCTTGATCTTGCCGGCAACCTTCTTGGTGGCCTTGGTCTGCGCGGCGGAGCCGACGCGCGACACGGACAGACCGACGTTCACGGCCGGACGAATGCCCTGATAGAACAGGTCGGTTTCCAGGAAGATCTGACCATCGGTGATCGAAATCACGTTGGTTGGAATATAGGCCGACACGTCGTTGGCCTGCGTCTCGATGACGGGCAGGGCGGTCAGCGAGCCAGCGCCACGATCGTCGTTCAGCTTGGCTGAGCGCTCAAGTAGACGGCTGTGGAGATAAAACACGTCGCCGGGATAAGCTTCGCGGCCCGGCGGGCGGCGCAGCAGCAGCGACATCTGGCGATAGGCGACGGCCTGCTTGGACAGATCGTCATAAATGATCACGGCGTGCATGCCGTTGTCGCGGAAGTACTCGCCCATGGCGCAACCGGCGAAGGGTGCCAGAAACTGCATCGGGGCCGGATCAGAGGCGGTGGCCGCCACGATGATCGAATATTCCAGCGCGCCGCGCTCTTCGAGCACCTTCACGAACTGGGCGACGGTCGAACGCTTTTGGCCGACGGCGACGTAGACGCAATACAGCTTCTGCTGCTCGTCCGTGCCCGCGTTGGCGGCCTTCTGGTTCAGGATGGTGTCGAGCGCGATGGCGGTCTTGCCGGTCTGGCGATCGCCGATGATCAGCTCGCGCTGGCCACGACCAACCGGGATCAGGGCGTCAATGGACTTGAGGCCTGTTGCCATCGGCTCGTGCACCGACTTGCGGGGGATGATGCCGGGGGCCTTGACGTCCACGCGTGAGCGCAGGTCCGCAACAATCGGGCCCTTGCCATCAATCGGATTGCCGAGGGCATCGACGACGCGACCCAGAAGGCCACGGCCGACCGGCACGTCCACGATGGCGCCGGTCCGCTTGACGGTCTGGCTTTCCTTGATGTCGCGATCGGACCCGAAGATCACGATGCCGACGTTGTCCTGTTCGAGGTTCAACGCCATGCCGCGCACGCCGTTTTCGAACTCGACCATTTCACCAGCCTGGACATTGTCCAGGCCGTAAACGCGGGCGATGCCGTCGCCGACAGACAGAACCTGTCCAACTTCGGTAACTTCGGCTTCTTGACCGAAGGTCGCGATCTCAGCCTTGAGGATCGCGGAAATTTCAGCGGCGCGGATATCCATCAGCCGACCTCTTTCATACGGGTACGGAGTGAGTTGAGTTTGGTCTTGAGGGAAGCGTCGAGCATACGAGACCCGATTTTCACCACGAGACCGCCGATGATCGACGGGTCGATCTTGACGGCAATGTCCACCGACTTGCCGCCTGATACCTGCGCCAGTGCGTCACGCAGCGCGTTTGTCTGAAGGTCGCCGAGAGGTTCAGCCACCGTGACTTGCGCGCGGGTCACGCCGCGGGAGGAATCCACGAGGGCATTGAAGCCCTTGATCATGTCGCTGAGCGCAAAGAGGCGACGCTTCGAAGCAACAAGCTTGATGAAATTGGCTGTCAGACCATCAATCCCGGCGCGGGCGAGAACGGCGCTCAGGGCCTTTTCTTGCTCTTCGACAGTGAAGACGGGGCTACGCACCAGACGCGTGAGGTCTTCGCTTTCCGAAAGGAGGCGGGCAAATGTGCCAAGGTGCCCGGCGACAGTATCAACCGCGTGGTGC
The DNA here is from genome assembly GCA_903932565.1 of uncultured Hyphomicrobiales bacterium. Lineage (GTDB taxonomy): Bacteria > Pseudomonadota > Alphaproteobacteria > Rhizobiales > Beijerinckiaceae > Terripilifer. The sequence continues at coordinate 890 of CAIZGQ010000099.1, read as the reverse complement.
TCGTCTGCGAGCGAAAACAGAGCGGACGCGTAACGTCCCGCCATGCCCGAAATATGCGTATCCTCGTTTGCCACTGGGGCTCGCCTCTCGATGGCTGCTCAAGGGTGCCGGTCGCATCAATGAGCGCGCGGTTCCAAAACTGCGCGTGCACTTGACCTTGCACTGGATGGAAACGGGCCGAAGGTTCACTGCTGTAAGCCTCCGCCCCGAAGGCGTGGGTCACGTAACATAGGGTTTTTTGAGGCGCAACCCTGCCGGACACGGGGACGTCACGGCCTTTCGGATAACTTCGCCGTAAAGCCCTCCGGAGACGATATCAACTTACTGTAATCGTTGAATTTTTCGTTGCTGTGACAAAGCTTCAAGAAAACCCGTCACAGATATCCGCACAAAAAGTTTGGGAGATTCTTTTTTCGTGCGGCAGCATGGGCCACAGACGTGACAAAACTGCCGGCGGATGAACGCGGGCAGAAACAGGCGTCAAAGGTTTTCGCTGAAGACGATCAGGCCTGGGAGACGGGATCTGTGCCGTCGTCAGGCCCCCGGCGCGATGCCAGGCCGCCCTTACGGCCCGCTGCGGAGGCAAGCTCGGGATCCTTGCGGAACGCGCGCTTCTCGGGTTCCACGTTGAGGCCGCCGTCACGCCCGGCGCGTGACGCGAGGTCCCGGCTTTGCGAGAACGACCGCTTTTCCTTGGGAACAGACAATCCACCACGGGAGGCGATCGCCTTCCGTTTTTCCGGAGACATTGCTGCAAAGCCGCGTGGGCGCTTAGGTTTCTCGTCCATTCTCAAGAAATAGCGGGTTACGACTGAGTCGTCTAGGCTTGGGCGGAGCAATGGCGAGCTAAATGAATGCCAAGCTTACGCATTTCAGCGTTATTGAACGTC
>CAIZGQ010000098.1 GCA_903932565.1 uncultured Hyphomicrobiales bacterium | reverse complement strand
ATCCGGGGATCGGAATGATGTTGCCCCGCCGAATCTGCTCGACCTGCAAGAATTGGAATAGCGAAGGCTACACCACTCGCACGCGCGACGGCTACATCGTGGCCGTCTGCCTGGAGCCTGCCGACGAGCGCGACCACAAACATCGGCGCGGTTCGGATTATTGCAGCAAATGGGATGCGAGCCATGTCGGGGAGGCCGCGCGGTGACAGACGAAGTCCTCCAGTCTGGTCATCCATTCGCTGGCATGAAGCGCCGTCACTACGGCGCGATTTTGGCCGACGCGCCGTGGCACTTTCAGTCATGGACGAATGGCCGATGGAAGGGTGATGGCAAGATATTTACGCCCCAGAAGGCACCAGAATATCACACGATGAGTGTCGAGCAGATTTGCGCTCTGCCGGTCTCCGATCTCGCTGCTGATGATTGCGCGCTATTCACTTGGGGCATCTGGGTGATGCTGCCGCAATGCCTTGAAGTCATCAAGTCATGGGGATTCGAATACAAAACCTGCGCATTCAATTGGACCAAGGCCGATCTAACGCAGATCGATATGTTCAAGGAAACAGATGATGGCCAGCTAGGGCTGGGCTACTGGGTGCGCCAGAACAGTGAATTCTGTTTGATTGCGACCCGAGGCAATCCCAAGCGCCTCGCTGCCAATGTGCGGCAGGCCATCATTGAGCGCCGACGCGAGCACAGCAGGAAGCCAGACTGCGTCCATGAGCGCGTCGAGAGGCTGATTACAGGCCCCTACCTTGAACTCTTCGCCCGCCAAGAACGTCCCGGCTGGGACGTGTGGGGCAACGAAACCAAGAAATTCAACCCCCAAGCTGCATAGGAGAGCATCACTTGAGCCAAGCCATAGCAATGCAAGTCACCCCCGCCACCAATGGCCCGGACGATGACGCGATAGTCGCGGTCAACCTAACCCGGATGCGCGATGCGCAAGAACGCTACGCCTCCGAGAACGGTTCGCTGCGCTCCACTTTTGCAAAAGCCGAACAGCAAGGCGTCCACCTCAAGGCCGCCAAGCGGGCGCTGGCCATCGTCAAGGCTGGCGACGTTGACGCCTGGCTGACAGAGACCAGCAAGGTCACGAGCTATCTCAAAATCATGCGCCACGGCATCACCGAAAATCAACTGACGCTGGATCTGGAATCGACGCTGGCGCCGATCGAAGAGAAGGCCGGGCTGGACGGTCGCGCCGCAGGCCTCGACACCGCGGAAGACGCCACCGAGCACTCCAACCCGCATGATCTGAGCACCAAGGCGGGGCAATCGTGGCTTGCGGCATTTCGCCAGGGGAGATCGGAAAGAGATTTGATTTTGTCAATGCGTGACGACGAAACCGAAACCGAAGATGGCGAAGACTGAGCCATGACCGATCCGGTGCAAATCACTCTTGCCGGCGACCCTCAGGGGAAGGGTCGCGCCAGAGCTTTTCGTCGGGGCAATTTCATTGGCCACTACACGCCAGAGAAAACCCGCACCTATGAGGGGATGATCCGCACCGCAGCAATGGATGCCATGGCCGGCAGGTCTCCGATTGCCGATCCGGT
>CAIZGQ010000097.1 GCA_903932565.1 uncultured Hyphomicrobiales bacterium | reverse complement strand
TGGAAGTATTTGGCTCCGACGGCCGGTCGCTGAAAGCGCCGGCTTTGCGCTCTGCGGCTGATGTGGCGCAAAAAATGGCAGGGCGCGATATCGTCCTGGTGGGATCCGGTGCGATCATTTTGGCAGAGCAAATTGCGCAAATTGGCGGTGGTCAGCGCCCCGTCTTGGGCGACCTCATCTCTCCATCAATCGTGGCCATCGCTCAGATCGGATATCTGTCTGACCCAGCAATATCTCCGCCTAAGCCGTTGTATCTGAAAGAGGCCGACGTGACCGCTCCCAAAGTCGGTGCGGTGGCACCGGTCGCATAACTATGTGGCCATTCGAAAAACCGCAGGTGACCATTGGCCCCATGCGCTCGGACCATGCCGCTTTCGCGGCAAAGCTTCATTCAGCCTCGTTCGCACATGGTTGGTCAGAGGACGAAATCCGTCGCATGTTGAGTAATAGCGGCTGCGTTGGGTGTGTGGCCGTAGAGCCGAAATCGCGAAAGCCGCTCGGGTTTGTGCTCGCTCAATGTGCGGCTGATGAAGCCGAGATCCTGACCATAGCTGTGGCCGCGAACGCTCGTAAGCTTGGGGTTGGCCAGAGACTGCTGCGACATGAAATCCCGACTTTGGTTGCCAAGGGTGTGCGATCCCTCTTTCTCGAGGTCGACCGGAACAACCAAGTGGCATTGAAATTGTACAACAAATTCGGGTTCACGGAAGTTGGTCAGCGGCCTGGGTATTACCGCCTTGCGGACGGTACCACCGCGACGGCGTTGATTTTGCGCGCCACGATTGGCTGATCGGAAGGCTTGTTTCGCGCTGACGACTGTATAGGTCTACGGCAGTAACCCACAGGCGCTCGCTATTGGATATTCGTTCTGGAAAGGTGCCATACTTGGCTGCTGACGTCATAGAAGCTGCAACGGTGACCCCGGCACCAAATTCGCGCCGTGTTTACGTCAAATCCTTTGGCTGCCAGATGAACGTCTACGATTCCAATCGTATGGTGGATATGCTGGCCCCGGAAGGTTTCGTGGAGGTCAGTCAGCCTGATAACGCTGATCTGATCATCTTGAACACCTGTCACATTCGCGAGCAAGCCTCAGAAAAGATTTTTTCTGAACTTGGCAAAATGCGCGTCATCAAGGACGCTCGCGCCAAGGCGGGGGACCACACGTCCATCGCTGTCGCTGGCTGTGTTGCCCAGGCAGAAGGGCAGGAAATATTGCGTCGCCAGAGTGCAGTTGATCTTGTCATTGGGCCGCAGGCGTATCACCGCCTGCCCGACCTTTTGAAACAATCGGCCTTAAAACAACGCGGGATCGTCGATACGGAATTTCCTGCGGAAGACAAGTTTCACCAATTGAAAGACCCGAGCGCCGAGAAGGTTCGGGCCCGTGGTGTCACGAGCTTCGTCACAGTGCAGGAGGGTTGTGACAAATTCTGTTCGTTTTGCGTGGTCCCCTACACGCGCGGAGCTGAATCCTCGCGGTCTGTTTCACAGATTGTGGAGGAGGTCCGAGTTCTGGCAGCGGCGGGCGTTCGCGAAGTCACACTGCTCGGGCAAAATGTGAACGGCTATCATGGCATTGGCGAGGATGGGCAGCCCCGGGGTCTGGCTGATCTGTTTCGTGACCTTGCCTGTGTGCCCGGGATCAAGCGCCTGCGTTACATGACCAGTCATCCCAATGACATGGATCAGGCGCTGATTGAGGCGCATCGTGATTTGCCGCAATTGATGCCGTTTCTGCATCTTCCCGTTCAGTCGGGGTCTGACCGGATTCTTCATCTCATGAACCGGAAACACAGCGCGTCTGATTATTTGGATATTATCAAGCGCGTTCGCGCTGCCAGGCCCGACATCGCATTGTCGTCCGATTTCATTGTGGGGTTCCCCGGCGAGACTGACGATGACTTCGAGGCAACGCTCAATCTTATCCAAACGGTTGGTTTTGCGAGCGTTTTCTCTTTCAAATACTCAGCACGCCCTGGAACGCCTGGCGTGAATTTGCCGAATGCCGTGTCTGAAACTGTCAGCAAGGCCCGGCTTGCAAAGCTTCAATCCCTGGTCGAGATGCAGCGCCAAGCCTTCAACGCGGCCGCCGTTGGACAAACAATGGACGTTCTTTTTGAGAAGCGCGGCCGTTATCCCGGACAAATCGGGGGTAAAACGCCCTATCTTCAGGCTGTCCATGTCGAAGGTCCAATCTCAATGATAGGATCGATTTTGCCGGTACAAATTATGTCTCAAGAGCCTAACTCTCTGGTTGGTCGTTTGCTTGCTTGAGGGAAGTTGAACATGTCTCGCACTGGAGACCGCCTGTGAAGCCAACGGAACGCAACCCAATTTCTCGTGCCGCAAGCAGCCCTCCCCGTGTCGTGAGCCTTGCTGGCGAGCCAATCGGCGAGACGACCATCACGTTTGAAGATAATCGGTCGGCATCATTGGTGTTTGGCCATTACGATCAGAATCTGGCGAAGATCGAGCGCCGGCTTGGCGTCGTTGCCAACGCCAACGGCAATCATGTGGTGATCAAAGGCGCGCCGGACGCGAGTGATCAGGCGCGTCGCGTCCTGGAGGCTTTGTATAGTCGGGTCAAGCTTGGCCAGCCTGTTTCACTGGGCGACGTTGATGGGGCGATTGCGGAAGTCGCCCTTCAAGGGTCTTTGTTCCCCAAAGA
>CAIZGQ010000096.1 GCA_903932565.1 uncultured Hyphomicrobiales bacterium | reverse complement strand
CCATCCATGCCGGTGTGCGTCTGAAATACGTGCCGCTGACTGCCAACCGCACGACCGGCATTGTCTCGCGCGGCGGCTCCATCATGGCGCGCTGGTGCCTTGCGGGACATCGCGAGAGCTTTCTCTACGAGCACTTCGAAGACATCTGCGACATCATGCGGAAATATGATGTGTCGTTCTCGCTGGGCGATGGGTTGCGCCCGGGTTCGATTGCCGATGCGAACGACGCTGCGCAATTTGGCGAACTGGAAACCCTTGGTGAATTGACAAAAGTCGCGTGGGACAAGGGCTGCCAGGTGATGATCGAAGGCCCCGGCCATGTGCCGATGCACAAGATCAAGGTGAACATGGAAAAGCAGCTGCGTGAATGTGGCGAAGCCCCCTTCTACACACTCGGGCCGCTGACGACCGACATTGCACCGGGCTATGACCACATCACATCTGGCATTGGTGCGGCGATGATCGGCTGGTTTGGCTGCGCCATGCTTTGCTATGTCACGCCCAAAGAGCATCTGGGCCTGCCCGATCGCGACGACGTTAAAACCGGTGTCATCACCTATCGCATCGCGGCGCACGCGGCTGATCTTGCGAAGGGCCATCCCGCCGCGCAAATCCGCGATGACGCGATGAGCCGGGCGCGCTTTTCGTTCCGGTGGGAAGATCAGTTCAACATCGGTCTGGATCCAGATACGGCGCGCACCTACCACGATGAAACTTTGCCAAAGGATGCGCACAAGAGCGCGCATTTCTGCTCCATGTGCGGACCAAAATTCTGCTCGATGAAAATCACGCAGGACCTGCGCGTGGAAGCAGCCGCCATGCTCGACAACGAGAAGGCAGCGCTCGAAGGCATGGCGGAAAAGAGCCGCGAGTTTCTGGAACAGGGCGGTCAGCTTTACGTGAAGTCCTGACGCGCTAGTCCTTATCGGAGCTGTCCCGATAAGGCTTTTTTCAAAACACCGGACTCGGCTGACGCCAGGTTCGGTGTTTTTTTTCAGACGTCTTAGCGCGCTGTCGAAAACGTCGGCATGCTGCCGACAACTTCTGCGGCTGGCATGTCGAGCCCATAGATATCATCGCGGAAATGCGCGGTGCCGTCGGCATCGGCGTAACCTGTCAGATAGACCCATGCCACAGGCACGGATTTCGACAGTTTGATGTCCATGCGCTCAGTTGTGGCCACACCCTGCAGCAGGCTTGCCTTGTCCCACGTCCCGGAGTCGGGGTTCATCGTGCTTTCCAGCAGCCAGGCCGCCAGATCGTAAACGCCTTCAACCCGCACACAGCCGTGGGACAGGAAGCGATAGTCATTGGCAAACAGCCGCTTTGAGGGCGTGTCATGCATGTAGACAGCTTCCTTGTTGGGCATGTTGATGCGGATTGACCCCAACGAATTGCCGACACCTGAATCCTGTCGCAGCGTGTAGTTGATGGCTTTTTCGCTATTCCAGTTCACGCTTGCGGGATTGATCTCATTACCCTTCCCATCAAGGATGCGGATCTTGGCCTTGCTGAGATAGGCCGGGTTCTTGCGCATGTGTGGGATGATCTCGTTCTTGATGATCGAGACCGGCACAGTCCATGTGGGGTTGAGGTTGACCGCCTGCACCCGCGCCGTCACTTCTGGCGAGCGATGATCCTTGCCACCCACGACCGCCACATAGCGATGCACGACGCGGCCATTCTCAATCGCCTCAACGGAGGCTGATGGAATGTTCACGACGACATAGCGCTCGCCAAAAGCGAAATTGTAGGATGCCAGTCGCTGCGTTGAAGCGGCCAGTTGCTGGTATCGCGTGGCGGCGGGCACGTTCATCGCCTTCAAGGTCGCGCCCGACACAATGCCGGTCTGCTTCAATCCCATACGGTCCTGAAAATGCTTCACCGCCTGTGTCAGGCTCTGGTCCCAAACCTGGTTGAACGGCGCATCACCCTCCTGCGACGCGTCGAGATCACCTTCGAGTGTCAGGCGATGGCGCAACGCGGACACACCTGGACCCTTCGCGCCGGGGCGTAGTCCGTTGGGCATGGCCTCCCAGCCACCGGCATCGGCGATCTGCTTGTAGATCTCGGCCGCGCGCGCCGTGGTCACCGCAGACTCGGGCGTGTAGGCCGGAACAATCGACGTCGGCAGCGCAGTTTCGCGCGGCGGCGGTGGCGGCGCCTTGGGTTTTACAGTTGCGGCCGGGCTTGGCGGCGCGGTGCCTGCTGGCACAGGAAGCGTGCTTACGTTCGTCTGCGGCAACGGTTGAAGTGCGGGGTCGAGCGAGCCGGCAGGCGCGGGTGGTGGCACGGGAAGCGCGGTCGCTTTGGGCGAAAATGGCTGGATCGTGGGCACTGGCAGGGGCGCTGGTGCAAAGGTTGCCGCTGGTGGCGGCGCGGAATTTGTAACGCCATTCAGTTGCGCGAACGCCATCGGTATCGCGCCCAACGACAACGCGCACGCCAGCGGCAGCGCCAGCACGTGTGAGCGGACGCGGGTTTGCTTGGCATGAAGTTTAAAAGCGGAACGCATGTCAGGGACCGGATTCTCCGGACGTGTCCGGGGCCTAGAGGCGCAACAGGCAGCTGCCCTTGCGAGCGTCGAGCATCGCAAGGTCCGCTTAATCATTTATTGAGGCTAACCTTGGGCAGAGGCGTCAGGCGCACTTTATTTTGTGCAGCAACCCGCCTCAATCCCGCACGATGACGATGTGCAGCCGCCGTGGGCCGTGCGCGCCCAGCAACATCGTTTGCTCGATATCCCCTGAGCGGGATGGCCCCGTGATCAGATTGACCGTGCGCGGCATCTCGCCCTTGCCTTGGAAGGTGCGCAAGCGCGCCCAGACGCTCTCAAGATCGCCCGTGATATCCTTGGCTGCGATCACGACGATGTGATTGTCGGGCAGGAAGTTCAGTGTCGTTGGATTGTCGGCGCCTGAGACCAGCGCGAGCGTTCCGGTTTCCGCAATCCCGGCAAACGCATGGCTGATGGCGTTGAGATCGTCCCCGTCCGAGCGGCCCTGTGTGAGCGCCAGCGCCGTATCCGTCCACGGCATGGCGGCCAGACGCGGATCGCTGCCCATGCGCAGCGTTGCTGGCAGATTTGCCTCGCGCAGGAAGCGGGCGACTTCGGCCGGAACATCCTGCACGGAGGCGACATCGACAACGCTGGCAAAGATGCGTTCCGCTTCCTGTTTGAACAGCTCGACCTGTGCTTCGTGATCAAGTTGTCCCCGCGCCGGGATTGGCCCCTGCGGGCTTTGGGCCAGGCGTTCGGCCACCACACTGACGCGTGGACGTTCTGTTCCTGTCACATGCAAGGAGCGGCGGATGTTGCCGAGAATGTCGGCGCGCGATGTTGACGTTGATGTGCTCATGCCCGCCCCCGTGCGCGCCATTGGCTCTGGAATGTCTGGCCTTGCGGTGCCGGCATGTCGCGGTAATCGGTCCAGCCGCCAGCCAGTGGCAGCTTTGTGAAATGGCCCTTGGCCTTGCCGGCAAGGCCGAGCACGCGCATCGCAACGCCTGTGGCGAGCCGATAGAGCATCGGCCGCCGCGCAAAGAACGCCCAAACGCTGAGGCCGCCGCGCACGGTTGCCGGGCTCAAGTGCCTTTCAAACTCGCGCTCTCGCCAGTGGCGCATGAGCTTGGGCAGGGGGATGCGGACCGGGCAGACGGATTCGCATCGCCCGCAAAAGGTTGAGGCGTTGGGCAGGTGCCCGGACTGGTCGACACCGATCAGGCTTGGAGTCAAAACCGAGCCCATGGGGCCGGGGTAGACCCAGCCATAGGCATGGCCGCCGACAGCATCGTAAACCGGGCAATGGTTCATGCAGGCGCCACAGCGAATGCAGCGCAGCATCTCTTCGAACTCGGTGCCAAGCATGGCAGAGCGGCCATTGTCGAGCAGGACGACATGATATTCTTCCGGGCCGTCCACATCGCCAGCGCGACGCGGGCCGGTGGAAAGCGTCGTGTAGACCGACATGTCCTGGCCGGTGGCAGAGCGGGCGAGCACCCGCAGCAGGGTCGCGGTATCGTCGAGTGTCGGGACGATCTTCTCAATTGATGCCAGAACCACATGCACCTTGGGCAGGATCTGGGTCAGATCGCCGTTGCCCTCGTTGGTCACGATGATCGAGGTGCCCGTCTCCGCCACCAGAAAGTTGGCACCCGTGACGCCAACGTCGGCGGCGAGAAACTTTTCACGCAGGATGCCGCGCGCTTCCGCCAGCAGCGAGGCAGGATCTGTCAGCACGCGCTCGGAGGGCAAGTCCGTGTGAACGCGGCGGAAGTCGGCTTCCACCTGCTCGCGCGTTACGTGTCCTGCGGGCGCGATGATGTGGGAGGGATGCTCACCGCGCAGCTGGATGATGTATTCGCCAAGATCGGTCTCGACCGCTTCGAGCCCCGCCTTCTCCAGCGCATCATTCAGGCCGATCTCTTCCGAGATCATGGACTTGCCCTTGGTAACGCTTTTCGCCCCGCGCGCCTTGCAGATCTCCAAAACAATGGCGCAGGCTTCCTCAGACGTACGAGCCCAATGCACGTGACCACCTGAGGCGATCACCTTGGCCTCATAGCGTTCCAGATAGAGATCGAGATTTGCCAGAACGTGATTCTTCAGGTCGCGGGCGGCGTCGCGCAGCTCCTCCATCTCCGGCAGGCGTGCAACAGCAGCAGCCCTGCGGGTCGTGAAGCCGCGCCGCACAAAGCCCAGTGCCTTTTGCAGGTTGGGATCTCGCAGCGCGCCATGGGCGTTGTCTTTAAATTGTGGCGATGTTGGATGCAGGGTCATGGGCGTCCCTCGGGCACGTCAAATCTTGGCTTTGTTAATCAAGGGTGTCGCCGGATTTGGCGGCTCCGTCAATTCGCCTTGTTGACGCCTGTGCGCTCATGTTTGGGGGTTGGCAGCAGGTGCGCGCAATTCGTAGGGCACAACATCCGGCATGACGCGCTTCACCGCCCCAAGTTCGAGCTTCACGGCCTTCACGCCATGTTCGTGGGGATCTTCCTTGATGGTGAAGCCGAGCCACTCGCACAGAGAGAGCATTGCCTTGTTCTCGCTCAGCACCTGGCCTTCCACGTGGCTCAATCCCGCGTTGCGAGCGTCATCAATCATCAATTGCATGAGGGTCGCACCAAGCCCATGGCCCTTGGCATCGGAGCGGATCAGGATCGCATATTCGCCCGTGGTTTTGGCCGCATCGTAGATCAGGCGAACACCCCCAAGCATCTCGCCGGTCTCCTCATCCAATGCACACAGCGCATAAGCGCGGGCGTAATCGAGCTGCGTGAGGCGGGCGACGAAGGTGTGGCTGAATTCCTTGATGGACGCAAAAAACCGCAGGCGTAAATCTTCCGGTGTGACGCTTTTCTCAAAGAAGTGCCGATACATATCCTCATCTTCGGGCCGGACTGGCCGCACAAACACAAGCAACCCATCGCGTGTGCGGACATGGCGCTCGAGTGTTTGGGGATAGGGCGCAATGGCAAAGCGCGGATTGGTGGCACCCAGGGGCCGCGGTCCGGCATCCGCAATCGCAACACGCGCGTCAATGGCGATGACGCCGTCGGCGTCCGCAATCAGCGGGTTGAGATCAATTTCACGCACTTCGGGAATATCAGCCGAGAGTTGAGCGATCTTCACAAGTGTCAGTGCGACCGCATCCATATCAGCGGCAGGCACATCGCGATAATGGCGCAGGATGCGGACAACGCGCGTCCGCTCGATCAGAGCGCGGGCGAGCGAAAGATCAAGGGGCGGCAACGCGAGCGCGCGATCATTGATGACTTCAACCGCTGTGCCGCCGCGTCCAAAGACAACTACCGGGCCAAAGGTCGGATCTTCCGCAAGCCCTGCAATCAGCTCGCGGGCGTGGGGCTTTTTGATAAAGGGATGCACTGTGACACCATTGATCTCAGCATCCGGCCGCAGCTTGCCGATGCGCGCGATCATATCGGCCGCCACTCTTTCGGCCGCCTCCGCCGATTTGATATCGAGAACGACGCCGTCCACGTCAGACTTATGCGTGATCTGCGGCGCGCAGATCTTGATGACGCAGGCGCCGTGCTCGGCAATGAAGCCGCGCGCAATGTCCCGGGCCTCTGCCGGCGTATGGGCCAGCCGCGCAGTGGCGGTTGGAATGCCATAAGCATCAAGCAAGTCTGAAATTTCGACCGGGGCGAGCCAGGTTTGTCCTTTGGCGAGGGCGTTGGCGACAACAGCGCGCGCTTTTTCCACGTCCGGCACGAAGTCTGTCGGCAGGCTTGGTGGGGCTGTCATCAGCGCATCGCGGTTTTCGCGCCAATGCACCAGATGCATGAACGCACCAATCGCGCCGCGGTCGAAATGGGGGATCTTTGCGTCCTCAAACGCCCGATTGGCTTCCTCGCTGGAGCCGAGCCAATTTGCAAAAAGTGGCTTTGGCGACAGTGTTGACGCGCGATACGCCTTGTAGCTCTCAATCACGGCAAGGGCTGCCTCGCTGCTGCGCGACAAAGCGGTCGGGCAATGCATCACCATCACCGCATCATTCAGTGGATCTTTCAGCAGGGTGTCGAGCGCGGTGCGAAAGCGCGTCGCATCTGCATCGCCGACGATGTCAACGGGGTTCGCACGCGACCAAGTGGTTGGGAGTGTTTTGTCCAGGATCTCGGTGGTTGACGGCGACAGGTCGGCCAGCACACCACCCAATTCGACAAGGCGGTCCACCGCCAGCACCCCGACGCCACCGCCGTTGGTGAGAATGGCAAGCCGTTTGCCCGGAAAGGGTTTGACGCGCGACAGCGTCTCAGCGGCGTCAAACAATTCATCGAGATCATCGACCCGCAAAAGACCGGCGCGGCGAAAGGCTGCATCGTAAACTGCATCTGCCCCCGCCAGTGCCCCGGTATGCGTCGCAGCCGCCTTGGCAGCTTTTGCGGTGCGTCCGGATTTGACAACGATCACGGGTTTCACGCGTGCCGCTGCACGCGCGGCGGACATGAAGCCCTTCGCGTCGCCAATGGACTCCACATAGAGCAGAATGGCGCGGGTGTGCGTGTCGAGGGCGTAATAGTCGAGGAGCCCGGCAAAATCGACATCGGCCATGTCACCGACCGAAACGAGGCCCGAGAATCCAATCTTGCGCTGATGGGCCCAGGAAATCAGCGCCGTCGCAATGGCGCCTGACTGCGAGATGACGGCAAGATCGCCTGCCAGCACAGGCTGCGCGGCAAAGCTTGCATTGAAATGCGCGCGCGGCGCGATCACACCAAGACAATTGGGGCCGACAATCCGAATGTCGGTTTCGCGCGCGATTGTCCGCAAGTCTGCTTTCAAAGAGTGCGGCCCATGATCGGGGTCGGCCGTGATGACGATGGCCACACCTGATCCGCAGCGGGCCGCCTCGCGCACAAGGTCAGGCACCGTGTCTCGCGGCGAGACAATGACGACAACATCGGCGGGCGCTGGCAGGTCGCTCAGGGATGGGACGCAGGCGATGCCTTCAATCGCGTCATGGCGCGGGTTGACCAGATGTAACGCACTGCCAATGCCGGCATTTTTCAGATTGGTGAGGACCGCGTGGCCAAGGCTGTCCGCCCGAGGGCTGGCACCGACCAGCGCGACCGATGTTGGTTTGAACAATTGATCAAGATTACGCGTGGACATGCCGCCTCCGATTTGGACGCGAAGATATATGAGGCGGATGTGACATGGCTTTGCGCCGGAACAAAGTCGCGCGGGCGCAGGTCAGGCCCGCCTACCATGCAGGTCCTTGAAGACTTGTCTTAATTCAAACCAAGCCGGGCGGCAGTTTGCGGGCCGAAGGCGTAAGTCACGAGCTTGCTGGCTGCTCTTTCCATCGCCGCCTCCCCTTGGTCCGGGTTTGGCGCCATAACGCTGGCACGTGCGCGCAGGGGCATACCGGACATCAGCACAAGAGCTAGGAGGGCGATCACGAGGAGCGCATCATGCACGCAGCGCCGCATCCGCGCGATCGCCTGTTCGTGCTGGCTATTTTCGCGAAACAGATATGGCGGTGTGACGGGAAGTTTGACCATGTGCCGTATCAGCCTGCGAGAACAAGATTGGGCGGAAAGGCAACCTCAACAAGCGTGCCTTCATTGCGGCGGCTCTTAATAGAGAAGCTCGCGCGATTGGCTTCAACCAAAGCCTTTGTCAGGGGCAGGCCAAGGCCCGTGCCCGCAGGCGAGCGGTTTGAGGCGACCTGCCGGAACGGCTCCAGTGCAATCTCAAGGTCAGCCTCGTTCATGCCGATGCCCGTGTCGCGAATGCGGATCACCGCATGTCCGGCATCCGTCAGCGCCGTTGAAATGATGACCTGCCCGCCGGGCTCGTTGAACTTCACGGCATTTGACAACAGGTTCAGCACGATCTGGCGCAGGGAACGTTCATCCGTGAGGATCGCAGGCAGGCGCGGCGCCAGCGACATGCGCACAATCACGCGCTCTGCATTTGCTTGCAGTTGCATCAATGAGACGCATTCGTTGATGATGCGATTGGCATCAATGGGCGTGCTGGCGAGATCCATCTTGCCAGATTCGATCTTCGAGAGATCCAAGAGATCGTTCACCAGACTCATCACATGTGAGCCAGAGGCATGGATGTCACTCAGATATTCTTTGTAGCGCGCGTTGCCGATGGTCCCCAGCCGCTCTTCCATCATGACTTCGGTGAAGCCCAAAATCGCGTTGAGCGGCGTGCGGATTTCGTGGCTGACCTTGGCCAGGAACTCTGACTTCAGCGAGCTGGCGCGCTCGGCTTCGCGATGCGCATCCTTCAATTCGCGCTCCGCGCGCTTCCAGGCTGTCATGTCCCGCAACACGGCGCAGAAGGCTGCTGATGAGGATGTGCCAATCGGCCCAATGGTCATGAACAACGGGATGGCGCCGCCCTGATGGGCGCGGCCCAAAACATCGCGGCCATCGTTGAGGACAGAAGCGACGCCGTTGGCCTTGAGACCGGCGAAATAATCGCGCGCCGCGGCCTCGCTGTCGCGCTGCAACAGCAGCGTGAAGGGATGGCCAACAACTTCGTTCTGCTCATAGCCAAACAGCGCTTGGCCAGCCTTGTTGAGGGAGAGGATGTTTCCATCCTCATCCAGAACCGCAACGCCGTCGGTTGCGGTATCGAGAATGGCCTGCAATTGGCGTGCGTCTGTTTCGCTTTTGCGCAGATCAGCTTCCAGCACGCGCGTACGGGGCGCGAGATCAGATTCCGGCACAAAGGTCAGCAATTGTGCAGGTGCATGGGCGTAGTGAACCTGCTTGATGTCCATGTTCAGCGTGACAATCGCACCATTGCGCGTCACCAGCGGCACAATCCCGCCGTCGGGCCCGGCAATTGCCTCGATGGCGCGACCTTTGAAGATGTGCGCGACGCCGTTTTCAGCCTTGAAGCTGGCGGCGTCCGGATAATCGAGATCGCGCAGCAACTTCGCGTTCACATGAACAGCCGTGCCGTGTTGCACGAGCAGAAGGCCTGCGGGCAATTTGTCGAGAATTTCGATTGCATCAGCGCTGAGCGGCGCGGGGCTTGATGCATCTGAAGACGCTGCAATGGATTGCGTCGGCTCGGGCGAGATGATCCCGACCTCGTCTGGTGGCGCGTCATGGCCGACATCTTGTGCCGGTAAGGATGGCTGCGCCGGCGAAGATTGCCCCCAGTTTTCGCTTGCCTGCGTCACGCGCCGCAGCAGATCAAGCGCATGGCCGGATCCCGAAACCGACGGGTCCGGCCGCTGTTCATTTTCGACGCGAGGGGGGGCGACTGGTTCGGGCTCGAAGATGTCGGACGTGATGGCTGGCGGCTGCGGCTCGTCGGGCTGAGCAACGAGTGCTTTGACCAGATGCGCATCGACACTCGGTGTGTCGTTGGAACGCTGGCGAACGTCCCCGTTGCTGCCAGATTTATCGTCCGTTCGCATCGCTGCCCCAAGCGTGCGGGCGATTTCGCCAAAGGCCATGCGTTCCCCAAGCGACAGCACAACGTGGCCCGCTTCGCTCTGGGGCGGCGCGTCGCCGGGCTGATCCTCATGACCAGCGCGTGCCTCGACGCTTGGGATGGTCGGGACAGGATCGGCTTCTGCATGGGGAGAGGTTTGGGTTGGGGCCTCAGTTTCGCTTGGTGCAATCGGCGGCGTGAAAGCGTCTTCGAGCGGCAGGATATGACTTTGGGGTTCGTCTGGCGGCGTCACGAGGCTGAGGCTTCGGCCTGACAGAAAACGCCACCCGCCGGGTATGGCGCGCAGATGGATGACATTCTCACCATAGGGCGAGGACGACTTTGCCCTATCGAGCGCCGCGGTGTCAGCAGGGGACGCTGTCACATCATGTGTGTCGGCACCCAGCGCAGAGCCTGATGTATCTTCCACAGCAGACGGGTCTGGCTTGTGGTCGGGTTCGGGCTCAGGCGTTTCCGGCCACGAGATTTGCGCCGTCGGGCACTGCAGATG
>CAIZGQ010000095.1 GCA_903932565.1 uncultured Hyphomicrobiales bacterium | reverse complement strand
TCGCTGATCGCGGGCGCAAAATATCGCGGCGAATTCGAGGAGCGTTTGAAGGCGGTTCTCAACGAAGTGACGGACGCGGCCGGTGGTATCATCCTGTTCATCGACGAGATGCACACGCTGGTGGGCGCTGGCAAGGCGGATGGGGCGATGGATGCGTCCAACCTGCTGAAACCGGCACTGGCGCGTGGCGAATTGCATTGCATCGGCGCGACCACGCTCGATGAATTCCGCAAACACGTCGAGAAAGACGCAGCGCTGGCGCGGCGCTTTCAGCCGGTGTTCGTCTCCGAGCCGACAGTCGAGGATACGATCTCGATCCTGCGTGGCCTCAAGGAAAAATACGAACTCCATCACGGCGTGCGCATCACGGACGCGGCTATCGTGTCGGCGGCGACATTGTCCAATCGCTACATCGCCGACCGGTTTCTGCCCGACAAAGCCATCGACCTTGTGGACGAAGCCGCCTCGCGCCTGCGCATGCAGGTCGATTCCAAGCCCGAGGAGCTCGATGAATTCGACCGGCGCATCGTGCAGTTGAAGATCGAGCAGGAAGCACTGAAGAAGGAGACCGATCCAGCCTCGCGCGATCGGCTTGGCAAGCTCGAAGGTGAGCTGGCGGACTTGGAAGAAAAGTCGCAGCTCATTACGGCCCGCTGGCGGGCTGAGAAGGATAAGCTTGGTGAGGCCCAGCGCTTCAAGGAGCAGTTGGAGCAGGCTCGTACCGATCTCGCCAATGCCCAGCGCAAGGGCGATTATGCGGAAGCTGGCCGGCTCGCCTATGGCGTGATCCCGGACCTTGAGAAAAAGCTCGAGTCCAATGAAGGCGCAACGGCGACCGCCCTCGTCAACGAGGCAGTGACGGCCAACGACATCGCGCAGGTGGTGTCGCGCTGGACCGGTGTGCCTGTCGACAAGATGCTGGAAGGTGAGCGCGACAAGCTCCTCAAGATGGAAGAGCTTTTGTCCAAGCGCGTCGTGGGTCAGGACGAAGCTGTGCATGCGGTTTCAACCGCTGTGCGGCGCGCGCGGGCCGGGCTGCAGGATCCCAATCGCCCGATTGGCTCGTTCATGTTCCTGGGACCCACCGGTGTGGGCAAGACCGAACTCACCAAGGCGCTCGCGAGCTTTCTCTTCGATGACGAGACGGCGCTCGTGCGCATCGACATGTCTGAATATATGGAGAAGCACTCGGTCGCCCGCCTCATCGGTGCGCCTCCGGGCTATGTGGGTTACGAGGAAGGTGGCGCGCTGACAGAAGCGGTACGGCGCAGGCCTTTTCAGGTGGTGCTGTTCGACGAAATCGAAAAAGCCCATCCTGATGTGTTCAACGTGCTGCTGCAGGTGCTGGACGATGGTCGCCTGACCGATGGCCAGGGGCGCACGGTGGATTTCCGCAATGTGCTCATTATCATGACGTCAAACCTTGGTGCCGAATATCTCGTCCTGCAAAAGGAGGGCGAGGAATCCAGCGCAGTTCACGATGAAGTCATGCAAGTGGTGCGCGGGCATTTCCGGCCCGAGTTCCTTAACCGCATCGATGAGATCATCCTGTTCCATCGGCTTGCCCGGCAGGACATGGCGGCGATCGTCGACATCCAGATCCTGCGGCTTTTGAAGCTGCTGGAGGATCGCAAGATCATTCTGGATCTCGACGCCAAGGCACGCCAGTGGCTCGCCGATAGAGGCTACGACCCAGCCTATGGCGCGCGCCCGCTCAAGCGCGTGATCCAGAAGCAGGTGCAGGACCCGTTGGCCGAAATGATTCTCGATGGATCCATTCGCGATGGCGAAACGGTGACGATGTCAGCGGCCAACAAGCAGCTGACCATCAACGGCAAGCCCGTGGGCCAGCCTTCGGTTGATCCCGCACGCCTGGTCAAGCCCGATGCCGAGACAGTGGTGCGGTTTCCCAAGGGTCACTAGGCCACGAAACACCGGCCTGTGCGCAGACGTTGGGCGCACAGGTCGGCTGACGAATAGACATAAGTTTGACGATAAATATTTTCACTTTATTGCCGACTGACGTTACGTCATGGCGGAAGTCGTTAACCAGCTTGAGTGCAAGACAGAGTCGTCCCAATGCAGGGATGAATTGTTCGGGAGCTGGTGCATGACGCCCAATTTTTCCGGCCCGCGAGTGGCACAGGATAGCGTGCCAGAGTCTCGCGAAGCCGTTCTAGACCACGTGAAAGAACTTCGGGCTTTGCTTGATGCGCAGCCGCCTGCTGTTCGTCGCAACCTCACACGTTGCATCGTGAATGCAGAGGAATCTCTGATCAACGGTTCGCCCGATGCGGCCGCGCACTTGCGTCGCCTGCATGAGACAGCGGACTTTGTCAGCGAGATGCGCTCAAGTGATCCGATGTCCCTGTCGTTGTCGCTGCGCGCCCGCGCCTTGCAGCGCAATCTCATGCGTCCGACGCTGATTGCGGGCTGATCTTTTCAAGACGTGGACGACCCTGATCAGCTGGCCCTTGGGCCAGCTGATTGCGTTTTGGGGCTTCGTTCAGCCGAGAGCTTGGCTCAGGCGAGGTGTTTCTTGAAGAACGCCATGGTGCGCTCCCACGCGAGCTTGGCGGCTGGTGCGTCAAACCGGGCCCCCGTGTCGTCGTTGAAAGCGTGATTGACGCCCTCGTAGGTGTGGAAGCTGAAATTGACCTTCGCGGCTTTCAGCGCGTCTTCAAACGCAGGCAGGCCAGCGCCAATCCGGGTGTCGATCTTGGGATCGGCATAATTGAGGAGAAGGGGCGCTTTGATCGCCTTGACCTCGTCGAGCGGCGGCGCTTCGCCATAATACACGACACCGCCATTGAGCTTGGGATCAGCCTCGGCGACCAGATTGACGATACCACCGCCCCAGCAAAAGCCGATGATCCCAACCTTGCCATTGCTGTCGGGCTGGCTGCGCAGCCAGGCCCCGGCGGCTATCGCATCCGCCACTACAAGCTTGCGATCAACTTTCGCGAACAGCTTCATCGCGTCGTCTTCCACCGGCGGCGTGCCGCCAAGCGGCGACAGGAAGTCCACCGCGAGGGCGTCAAAGCCATCCACAGCCAGACGGCGCGCGACATCGTTGATATGCGGGTTGAGACCACGGTTCTGGTGGACAACGATGACGCTGCCGCGCTTGCCCGCAGCGGCCGGCGTGGCCAGATAGGCCTTCACGTCGCCGGTACTGCCCTTGAAGGTGACGGTCTGCGTCTTGATGCGCTTGTCATCGGGCGCGACCACTGCTGCCAGCGCGTAGTTCGACTGGAGCAGGGGGAGCACGGCGGCCGCGGCCGCTGCCGAGCCAAGCACCTTGGCGGCCTTGTCGAGAAACAGGCGGCGGTCAAAGTGCGTGTGCACGAAATCGTCGTAGAGATCGATGATGCGTTGATCCATCGGATTTGAAGTCCTCTTGCGGCCGCGCGATGCGACGTCCGAAGCAAACCGGCGGCGGCGCCAGGGGTCAAATCACAAGCCTGTCAGGGGCTGTCTCGAAAGGCCGCAGCGCACTCAAAAAGCAGCTCAAACAAAAAGGGAGACGGCTTGCGCCATCTCCCTTGAATTCATTCGCCACAGAACAGCTTATGCGCCGCGAACGATCACCTTCGTGCCAACCGGTGTGTGGTTGTAGAGATCGATAATGTCCTGGTTGAGCAGGCGGATGCAGCCGCTCGACATCGACTTGCCAATTGAGTCGGGCTCTGTGGTGCCGTGGATGCGGTACAGCGTGTCCTTATCGCCCTGATACAGATACATGGCGCGCGCACCCAATGGGTTGTCGGTGCCGCCGGGCATACCGCCTGCATATTTGGCAGCGCGCCGGTCGCGCAGCTGCATCTCCGCCGGCGGATACCAGTTTGGCCAATCTGCCTTGCGGGCGATGCGGGCCTGTCCGTTCCAACGGAAGCCATCGCGCCCTACGCCAACGCCGTAGCGCATGGCGCGGCCATTGCCGCGAACCTGATAGAGGAAATGCTTGCTCGGATCGACAATGATCGTACCGGGCGCCTCGGTCGAGGAGAACATGACTTCCTGCCGATAGAACTGCGAATCAATCGATCCGTAATTGATCGGCTCCACACGAAAGCGCTCGCCGCTCATGGGGCCATACATGGCGCTCGGGTTGCCGCCACCCAGGGACAAATCGCCGGCGCAACCTGCGAGCGCGAGTGGCGCGCCAACCAAAAATGCACGGCGTGAGACGTTCTGCATGGGCTGTCCTAAAACGAAGTTTAAATCGCAAGAACACAGTTTCTGCAGCGCACGCGGGATACGTCAACCAATTCGGTCGTTTGTGGGCTTTTTCTGGACCGCCGTGGCTTTTCCGCCACGATCTCAGCAACGTCCAAAGCCTCAAATTCCAAGGTTTTCAGCCACAAACAAGCGACTGGGGGCGACAATCTCCTGCTGCGCTTGAACCAGCATCAGCTCGCGGGACTTGGCTGCGGCGGTTTTCGCAAGAATGCCCCATATCGCCGAACCTGCGGCTGCCAAAGCCTCGGCAGCTGATCTGGTGCGCAGCCAATGCACAAAAAACATCGCTGCAATCGCGTCGCCCGCGCCATTGACCTCGACATCGAGCAACGGTGTGCGCAGCCGGAAAAGCCCACTGGCATCGGAGGCCAGGAGGTCGAGCGATCCCGTCGGCGTCGTCTCGCCCCGCCATGACGTCACCAAAATCGTCTTGGGACCCCGCGCATGGAGGGCTGTCAGCGCGCGCCTGGTGTCGTCAAGGCTGATTGTGGCGTGGCCCGCCAGCCACTCCAGCTCAAACTGATTGGGTGTGAGGATGTTTGCCTGTGGAAGGGCGTGATCGCGGATGAATTCCGGAATACCGCTCTGCACATAGATCCCGCGCCCCACATCGCCGATGACAGGATCGCAGCACCACAGGGCATCGGGATTGAGTGCCTTGACGCGGGTAGCCGCGCGTAGAATGGCCTCGCCGGTTGCAGCCGATCCCATGTAGCCCGACAGCACGCCCTGACAGGTCGCCAGCACGCCACGATCCTCGATGCCCTGCAGGCAGGCGTCGATCAGCGACGCCGGGAACACCTCGCCGCGCCACGCGCCATAGCCCGTGTGGTTGGAGAATTGCACGGTGTGAATTGGCCAGACTTCGTGGCCCAGCCGCTGCATGGGAAACACAGCGGCCGC
>CAIZGQ010000094.1 GCA_903932565.1 uncultured Hyphomicrobiales bacterium | reverse complement strand
GGATGCCCGGATATGCCGCGAGAAAGTCGGGGACAATGGCAGGCAGTACGAGCCGTGCCGCGCTGGTAGGCACATTGAGCCGGAGGGTTCCCGAAGGCTCATCGCCCTTGGCCAAAATACTTTCGAGTGCGGCAGTAACCTCCCCAAGCGCAGGGGTGAGGCGCTCCAAGAGACGTGCGCCGGCTTGTGTCGGGGCAATCGAACGCGTGGTGCGGTTGAGGAGCCGGACGCCAAGCCGTGTCTCCAGCCGTCTGACGGCTTCGCTGAGGCTTGAAGCTGAGACATTGCCTTGCCGGGCCGCGTCGCGAAAGCCGCCGGCCTGCGCCACTGCCAGAAAGGCAGATAGGTCATTCAAATCTGGTTGCATTGTTCGAAATTCCGCACAGCCTGTCCAGATTGTATTGGATTATCGTGCGCAGAAATAGAGTGCATAAGATGCACGACCAAACCCGAAGGAATTCACATGACCAACATCACCGCGGCAGGCGTTTACAAACTGGGCGACCGAACCGTGAACCGTCTGGGCTATGGTGCGATGCAACTGGCAGGGCCCGGTGTCTTTGGGCCTCCAAAGAATCGCGACACTGCTATCGCAGTCTTGCGCAACGTGATCGAGAGCGGCGTCAACCACATCGACACAAGTGATTTTTATGGCCCGCATGTCACCAACGAACTGATCCGCGAAGCGCTTCATCCCTATCGCGACGACCTTGTCCTCGTCACCAAGATCGGCGCGCGGCGCGGCGCAGATGGATCATGGATTCCGGCCTTTTCAGCTTCGGAGTTGACTGCCGCAGTGCACGACAATCTGCGCAATCTGGGTCTCGATGTGATGGACGTGGTGAACCTGCGTTTGATGTTTGATCCGCACCATCCGGCGGAAGGACCTATCGAAGCGCCGCTCAGCGCGCTCGCCGCGTTGCAGGCTAAGGGCCTCGTGCGGCATATCGGACTGAGCCATGCCACGCCAAAGCAAGTCAATGACGCCCGGAAAATCTGCACCATTGCCTGCGTGCAGAACCTCTACAATCTGGCCCATCGGGATGATGACGCTTTGATCGATGAGCTGGCACGCGATAATATCGCGTACGTGCCGTACTTTCCGCTGGGTGGATTTAAGCCCTTGCAATCAAACACGTTGTCAGGTGTTGCGGCTCGTTTGGGCTATACGCCCATGCAGGTTGCATTGGCCTGGCTGCTGCAGCGCGCGCCCAACATCCTTCTGATTCCTGGCACGTCATCGCAGGCGCATCTTCAGGAAAATCTCGGCGCGGCAGAGATCGTTCTGTCACCTGACGCGATTGCAGAACTTGATGCCTTTTGATGCGGCGGTTGTGCAAACGGGATAATCGCATCGAGTTTAAGTTTTGGGTTCTCTCAAACTGAAAAAGGTGCGTGACCGGGATCATCTCGTGAACGTCACGCCAACCTACCGTGATCTGCGATGTCGACTGGCAGGCGTTGCGCGCCACAAAGATGATCAGGTCTGACATGCGATAGCGGACCGCCCGGCCGAGCCGCACAAACATCGGCCCTTCACCCGACACACGCCATTTGGCGAGCGTGTTTGGCTTTGGCCCCAGAAAACGGGCCGCCTCTATGGTGATGATTTCGTCTTGGGGTGGGGATCGCCGTCACACGACAAAGCACTTGTGAATCTTAGGCGGTTTTGTCGTGACGGGATTTTCGCCCATAGCGCTTCACCGCTCGAATTGTAGTCACCGGTAGAGCTTTTGGTTGCAGCATTTTCTTCAGTCGAAGCTCAACGTTTGCGGCGTGCTGCGCCTCTTGCCTCGTCGTACATGTCACAGCGCAACTCTCCTTGGCTGAAAAGTGATGTCGCGCGCATCCGCCCGACGTTCTGACTCGTAGTTAGATGAACCTTGGAGATCGTTATGCGTGCTTTGCCATTTGCACTGAGCCTTTTCGTCGCCAGCGCAAGCTGGGCGATGGCTGCCACGACTGGGATCGAACGGACGGCGCCGCACGTGGACGCTTCGCGGTTTTACAAAGGCACCTGGTATGAGATCGGTCGGCGGCCAATGTCGCTCACGGATGGCTGTGTTGCCGGTGGCACGACGTACACACCGCAAGGCGGCGACCAGATTCAGGTTCTGGATTTCTGCCACAACGGTTCGCCTTCTGGGGACTTGAAAACGATTGGCGGTCCGGCCCAGATCATGGATCCCGGAACAAACGCAAAGCTTAACGTGAGCTATCGTGTGTTTGGGATTTTTCCATTGCGGCGAGATTATTGGGTTCTTGAACACGCCAGCAATTACAGCTGGTTCATTTCCGCAGATCCAACTTTTCATGACGTGTGGATCTATACCCGCACGCCTCACCCATCAAAGGCCTTGGTGTCGTCCCTTGTCGCACGGGTTAGGGCACTCGGCTATGACACGCGACTTCTGGAATTCCCGGCCACGGGCAAATAACACCTGCTACGAGACGGTCTTTCAGTATTTGTCTCAATCGCGATGACATTGCCATGTCGGTCAAAGCCAGCCTGATGCGAACTCTGGCCCGGCCCGGGGCTGCCGGCGTAGGTCAGGCGTGAGGGCTAAGACAAGGCGGCCCAGATCGCGGTCACGTGCTGACCCGTCCGGATTGTTACACTCGTTTCCAGCTGGGGCTGCAAATGGGCAGATGGATCCCAGCCATGCAGCGCCGCGCGTGGCGCAGCAGGCAAGTCTCTCATCTTTGAAGATTGGAGGTGGGGATGTATCTCCAGGCTTCCGGCTTTTTTGTCTGCTGCGCATAACCCAACCGTGCGGGCCTGCGACGTGCCATCCGGCGTGACGGTCGCCTGTGTCGGTGGCGGGCCGGGGCGCGTGGGTCGCGGACGTCACGCGCCAGTAGAGGGATTGCTGAGTGGAAGGCCGGTCAAATGATGATTGGTTCCGCAGCGTATGACACATAAAAACAATGTCTTACCTCAAGCGAGACCTAGTTTACGCGCTTCCGCACGCGGTGTTGAGAACGATATTTAGAAGTATAGATATAAACTATACTATTTTCGGCTGAAAACGTTTGG